>JACCSN010000717.1 GCA_013812985.1 Hyphomicrobiales bacterium
TCCACGTCCGCCCGCCGCCCGGCCGGCTTGTCGATCATGGCGGCGATGGCGGCGCGCCGGGCGCCGCGCGATTGCATCAGGTCGCGGGCGAATTTCAGCGTCAGCCCGGAATCCAGCACGTCGTCGACGATCAGCACGTCGCGGCCGGCGACCGGCACCTCGATGTCGCGCACGACGCGCACCTCGCCCGACGTCCGCTGCCGCGACCCGTAGCTCGACAGCGAGATGAACTCGATCTCCAGGCTCACGCCGTTCAGGGCGAGGGCCCGGATCAGGTCGGCGCCGAAGACGAAGCCGCCCTTCAGCACGATGATCGCCAGCAGCGCCTGCGGCTCGCTTGCCGCGATCTCGCGCGCCAAGTCCTGAACCCGCGCGTAAATCTCCTCGGCGCTGAAGAGCGGGCGCACCCCAATATCCCCGGACCCTGTGTCCCCGGACCCGCTCATGGCAGCGTCGCGACGGCCTCCACGGCGCCGGGGGCCTGTTCCGCCGCGCGGCGGAACCGGATGACGATCTCCGCCGCGCTCGTCGGCACGGAGGTGAATTCCACGTGGAACGAAGCGGCCTCGCCGGGGGGAATAGACCGCGCCGGCGGATCGAAACCGCGATCGCCGGCCGGAATCCCGGCGATGTCGTAGAGGCTGGCCGAGAGGTCCGGAACCGCCTGCTCCGCGCCGCTCACATTACGGATCGTGCCGGTGAGCGTGAGCCGGTCCTCGTCGATGCCGGCCGCGCGCTTGGCCGCGACCGCCTCGATGGCGAGGCCGTCGAGATTGACCGGCAGGCCGATCGCGGCATAAAGCCCGGCGAGGTCGGGCAAGGCCGCGACGGCCGCCTCGCGCCCGGTGATGAAAAGCGCGATGAAGAGCGCCGCCCCGCAGGCGCCGATGGCGGTGGGAAAGCTGGAGCGGCGCGGCTCCTCCGGCAGGATGTCGCCCTCGATCTTGGCCGCCCAGGCCCTGTCGATCGCCTCCGAATAGCCCACGAGCGGGCGGCGCTCCGCGACGAGGATATCGCCTCGCGGCCTGATTCGTGACTGGCGGAGGGCGCAACCGCCCGCGGCGACCGGCCTGGCGGCCGAGCGGCGGTTCGAGCGCGCCCGCGTGACCGGCCATGTCTCGCCACAATTTCGGCAAACGATGGTCGGCGCGCCGGTGAGCACGGCGGGATCCGCATCCTCGCTGGCGCCGCATGCGGGACATCGGATCACCACGTGATCGCTGACGGCGAGGTCCGGTCTACCCACTGGGCCGCTCTGACGGATTTCTGTTCCTTGGCGATTGATCATGCGTAACGTTAACGCCGGCTTAAAAGCAGGTGCGAGCTTTGAAAAAGACCAGAGATGCGGGCCCGGTGATCCGGTTCGAGAATGTCGGGCTGCGCTATGGGCTCGGGCCGGAGGTCCTGCGCGACGTGACGTTCCACATCGGGCCGGGCTCCTTCCAGTTCGTCACCGGGCCATCCGGCGCCGGCAAGACGTCGCTCCTGCGCCTGCTGTTCCTGTCGCTGCGCCCGACGCGAGGCAGCGTGCGCATCTTCGGCAAGGACGCCGCGACGGTGAGCCGGACGGTCATTCCCGCCTTGCGCCGGCGCATCGGCATCGTCTTCCAGGATTTCCGCTTGCTGGAGCACCTGACCACCTTCGAGAACGTCGCGCTGCCGCTGCGGGTAGGCGGAGCGGAGGAATCGAGCTATCGCCGGGACGTGAGCGAGCTCCTGGAATGGGTTGGTTTGGGCGACAAGATGTGGGTCTACCCGCAGGTGCTCTCGGGCGGCGAGAAGCAGCGCGCGGCCATCGCGCGCGCCCTCATCACCCGGCCCGAGGTGCTCCTGGCCGACGAGCCGACCGGCAATGTCGATCCGCCGCTCGCCCGCCGGCTCTTGCGCCTCTTCGTCGAGCTGAACCGCCTCGGCACATCCGTGGTCATCGCCACCCACGACCTTGCCCTGATGGACCAGTATGATGCCAGGCGCCTGATCCTCAATGGCGGCCACGTCGAAGTCCATGAGTGATCCGGCATCGGGACAAAGGCCGGGCTCGCGCGGCCCGCAGCGCAACGCGCGCACGCGCCGCCCCAAGCGCAAGAACGCCACCGCCAAGGCGCCGGCCGCCGCGCTTGTCGGACAGATCGCCGCCGGCATTGAGGGTCGCCCCGCCCCGCCGCGCGCCGCCAACCCCATTGTCCCGCCG
>JACCSN010000892.1 GCA_013812985.1 Hyphomicrobiales bacterium
GCATGATACACACGTCAAGCCGTTCGGCGTCCGCTTCGGCGCCTCCATCTCGCGATCGCGACGCTTGTCGATCCAGCGACGCAGGGTCGAAAGGCCAACGCCCAGGTCCTCGGCGATCTCGCGCTGCGTGCGCCCGCTCGTCTCCACCAACCAAACGGCCTCGGCCTCAAATTCCTTCCCGAACCGTCGCTGCGGCTTGCCCATGAAATGCTCCTCTTTCCTTCAGAAGAGCTCTCCACTTTCCCGGGGCAAATCCACGCCAAAGCTGCTGCGGAGACACGTGCATCCATTGGCGGCGGTTCCCGCCACAGCTCCCAAGCCGCTGGCGAACCGAGCTCCTGAGCGCTATTCTCGGCCTGCGGCTCCCAGACGAGCAGACATCGCCTCCAATACAATAGCCGCCGAAGCGGCGCCAGGATCCATGTGGCCGAGGGAACGTTCGCCGAGGCGCGATGCTCTCCCTTTCGCCGCGATCATGCCTTTGGTCGCTTCAGCGCCGGCGTTGGCGGCCTCAACTGCGGACCGCAGGCATTCTCCGAGTCCGCCGCCCTGGGCGCGAGCCAATTCAGCGGCTTCAGCAGCCGGCAGCCAAACGTCCAGCATCGTCTTTTCACCGCGCTCAGCCTTTCCGCGGTCCTGGATACCCCTGGCCATCGCCGAGAGGGCTGCGACCGTGCCGTCGCGATCGAGCGTGGCCTTGCCCTTGCAAGCCGCTCCGGCCCGCATGAACGCTGTCGCGTAAAGAGGTCCGGCGGAGGCTCCCACTGCATTCAAAAACGATTTCGCCGCAGCATTGAAGACCGTGGTGGGGTCAGCGCTTCCCGGGCTGAGCTGTCCCAGCGCACGCACGACCGCTTGGAAACCCGTGTCCATCGTCACGCCGTGGTCGCCGTCTCCGATAGTGCCGTCGAGCCGCGAGAGCCGCTCCTTTTCCGATGCGATCGCGTCCGCGATGGCCTGGAAGGTCGTGACGAGGTCATTGCCGGTGATAGACGTCATGGTTGCTCCGAGAGAGTCTGGAGACGAGGCGGTCAGTCGCGCTCAGGGCTATTGAAACGGCGTCACCCTGCACGGAACATCGCGCAATCGCAGGGGTGGTCAAGCAGGATCCTGAGCTCGTCATCCAGAAGGATCAGAGAGATCGATGCTCCCGCCATCTCGAGAGAGGTGCAGTAATTGCCCACCCATGTTCGGTGAACGCCTATGCCTCTCCGGTCCAGCTCAAGCCTGACTCGCCGGTGGATCAGGTAAAGTTCCATGAGGGGAGTCGCGCCCAGCGAGTTCACTAATACCGCGACAGTACTGCCCTGGAGGGCGGGCAGCTCTAAAAATATCCGTTGGAGCATCTCGTCGGTGACTTCATCAGCCGTCTTCAATGGCTCGCGCGAGATGCCAGGCTCGCCATGGATGCCCATACCCACTTCCATTTCGTTCGGCCCTATGTCGAAATTCGGGCGGCGAGTCTGTGGCAGCGAACAAGGCGAAAGCGCGACACCCATGCTGAGCGTGTGGTCATTCGCCTTCCGGGCTATGCGTTCGCATTCGTCGAGGGACTTCATCATATCGCTTGCCGCCCCGGCTATCTTGAAAATGAAGAAATTCCCGGCAACACCCCTCCGCTTGGACTTCTGGTCGGCGGGCGCGGACGCCACGTCGTCGGTGGTGAGCACAGTGCGGACTTCAATGTTCTCCATCTCGGCTGTTTCGGCGGCCATGTCGAAATTCATCACGTCGCCAGCGTAGTTTCCGTATAGGAAGAGCACGCCGGCATCTGTGTTGACTGCTTTGGCGCATTCGAGGATGGGATCCGGTGGAGGCGACGCAAAAACGTTGCCGACCGCGCAGGCGTCCGCCAGACCTTTCCCCACAAACCCGAGGAACATCGGCTCGTGGCCTGATCCTCCGCCGATCACAACACCGACCTTGCCCTTTCTCGGGCCGTTTACTGCCACGATAGAACGCGGGCTGTGAGCTAGCTGGCGAACATGCGAAGGATGTGCCATCACCACACCTTCGAGCATTTCCTCCACGACGACGTTTGGGTTATTGAGGAGCTTCTTGGTTTGCACGCGTGTCCTCCGGAGCTTGTCGTTCTTGCGCGTCAGGATGCCCGTCGCGGCTAATAGAACATGCCAGCCAGACAAGTGCATGTGATGTCGGGTGGCGCAACTCACTCGAAATCAGCGGTTTAGCACAGCGCGCGGCAACTTGCGGAACATGAACGCCTGCAAGAATGCGTGTTATGATCCGCGGGTGCCGCGTTGCAGCTTTTCGCGGGTAGAGGGAGAGCTTGATGAAGCTTGTTATCGGAGCAGACAGCGCAGGCAAGCCGCTGCTG
>JACCSN010000747.1 GCA_013812985.1 Hyphomicrobiales bacterium
TTTCAGGCCCGGCCTGAGCGATGGCGGAGAGGATACGCCGGCTCGCCCTCATCGGCATCGGGCTGATCGGCTCGTCGATCGCGCGCGGCGCGCGACAGCGGGGCCTCGCCGAAGAGATCGTCGTGCAAAGCCGGCGCGCCGAGACGGTGGTGGCGGCGCAGCGGCTGGAACTCGGCGACCGCTACACGACGAGCGCGGCCGAGGCTGCAGAGGATGCCGATCTCGTCATCCTGTCGATCCCGGTCGGTGCTTGCGAAGCGGTCGCGCAAGAGATCGCGCCGGCGCTGAAGCCCGGCTCCATCGTTTCCGATGTCGGCTCGGTGAAAGCCTCCGTCATCCGCCAGATTGCGCCGCACCTGCCGAAGAATGTGCATTTCGTGCCCGCGCATCCTGTCGCGGGAACGGAGCAGTCCGGGCCGGAAGCCGGCTTCGCCGAGCTCTTTCAGGACCGCTGGTGCATCCTCACCCCGCCCGACGGCACGGATCCCGCCGCGGTGGCCACGATGCGGGCCTTCTGGGGAGGGCTCGGCTCGAATGTGGAGATCATGGCGGCGGACCACCACGACCTCGTCCTGGCGATCACCAGCCATGTGCCGCATCTGATCGCCTACAACATCGTCGGCACGGCGGCGCATCTGGAGGCGGTGACGCAATCGGAGGTGATGAAGTTCGCCGCCGGCGGTTTTCGCGACTTCACCCGCATCGCCGCTTCCGACCCGACCATGTGGCGGGACGTGTTCCTGCACAATCGGGAGGCGGTGCTGGAGATGCTCGGCCGCTTCAGCGAGGATTTGACGGCGTTGCAGCGGGCGATCCGCTGGAGCGACGGGGATGCCCTGTTCGACCTGTTCACCCGAACCCGCGCCATCCGCCGCGGCATCATCGAGGCTGGGCAGGAGACGGCGGCGCCCGATTTCGGCCGCCCGCACAAGATCGAGGCCGGCGGCTAGAGCGGCACGCGCGGCACACGGACCGTGATTGGCCCGACCTTGGCTTCACCGCGCTCGATCTCGACGCGCAATTCGCTGGCCGGCTCGCCGTCCAGCGTGATGCGTGATCCGAAGGTCAGCAGGCCGCCGACCGCTGCATTGGCGAGCTTCTGCTGCTCGGGCGGCAATTCGGCGATCAATGCGGGCAGCGCCTCGGTGCCGGCGATCCGGAGCGTTATCATGCCGTCGAGAATGCCTTCTTCGTCCACCGAGATCTCGCCTTCCGCGTCCAATCGCGCGGCGCCGCTGGTGAATGAGACATCGATCAGGCGGGCCGAAAGCGGCGCTTGCAGGCCGGCCCGTCCGGACAAGAGCGCTCGCGGCGGGACAGACAGCCAGGCGGAAACCTGCCCGTCGAATGGGGGAAGGGTCGTCCCGGCCGCCGTCAGGGCAAGCTGGGTGAACGTCAGATCCGCGTCGGCGCCGCCATCCGTCGCCGGCGACAAGGTTCCCGCTGCCGATCGGGCCGCGAAGCTGGCCGGCAGATCCGGCAGCGGCAGCTCGGCGGCGATATCCTCCGCATCGAAGGACACAGCCTGCGGGCCGTTCAAGTTCATGGCGACATCGACATCGGCGTCATTCCACCGGAGATCGGCCGGGGCGGTGAGGAGCGGCGATTCGACACGGGCCGGGGAGGCGAGCGCGATCTGGGCGGTGCGCGGCGAAAAGATCGAGGCGCCGCCGGTCAGGCCGGCCAGCTGCGCCTGCGAACCGGAGCCGCGTTCCGCCACCGCCGTCTCGCCGCAGGCGAGCTTGAGCGCGAAGGGGAAGCCGACCATGTCGCGCGCGCCGCAATCAACCTCGATGCCGCGATCCCTGATCCGCGCGAGCACGCCCGACACCTGGCCGTCGGCCCAGGCCGCGAGCGCGAACCAGCCTGCCGACCAGATCGCGGCCAGAACGACAAAGACCAGACCTAAGGTGATGACGAGGCGGCGCATGCGGCTCCTTTATAAAGCTTCCGATTCGTGAATCGATTCGCGGGGCGGCTGCGCACCCAAGGATGTTTCCATGACCGAATTGTGGGTCTTCGGCTACGGATCGCTGATCTGGCGGCCCGGATTCCCGTTTCAGGAACGCCGCGCCGCCCGGCTTGTCGGCGCGCATCGGGCGCTCTGCGTTTATTCCTGGGTCCATCGCGGCAGGCCTGACCATCCCGGCCTGGTGCTCGGCCTTGATCGGGGCGGCATGTGCCGCGGCCTCGGCTTCCGCGTCGCCGCTAACGACCGGGAAGCCGTCGTCAGCTATTTGCGGGAGCGCGAGCAGGTCACCGCGGTCTACCTGGAAAGAATCCGCGAGATCCGCTTCAACGACGGTTCGGCCGTGCCCGCGCTCACCTTTCTGGTGGACCGAAGCCACCGGCAATATGCCGGCAAGCTCGATGAGGAGGCCCAATTCAGGATCGTCGCGGCAGCGC
This sequence comes from Hyphomicrobiales bacterium, assembly GCA_013812985.1. Next base: position 2,407 of record JACCSN010000747.1, read on the forward strand.
AAGGACAATCAGGCGCCAACCGGGACTACGTGATCAACACCGCGGCGCATCTGGCGGAGCTCGGCATGCCGGACGCCCGCCTCGGCCGGCTGGCGGACCGGCTCAAGGCGTTCGGACCGGCCTAATTAGGATCAGGCGGCATGACGCAACTGAGCGCGGCCGCTCGGCCGCAGGTCCTCGATCACCGCGCCGCGCTCCTCGTCGGTGGCCGCCAGGAGATGGACATAGATCGCGGCGCGGCAGTACCTGGCGGCCGCCTTCATGCGGGCGAGCGCGGCGACTTCGCCCACCCATGCGATCAGCCCTGAATGGACGGCCATCGCGACGCAATCGTCAAAATCCGCAAGGCTGGCGGGATCCGTCGCCGTGAACAGATACCGGCGGCCGGAATGGCCGTGCCAGTAAACGTAGCGGGACGGCAGGCCGGCCGCGGCTGCGGCCAGCGACACAGAAGGTGACGTGCTCATGATGCAAGCTCGTAAGAACGTTTACAGAACAAACCAGTAACTCGGCTCGATGTGCCAGTCAACCGTCGCGGACGAAAAAACGTGAGGGCTACGCCAGAGCCGCGCCAGCCTGCACGCCGTGGACGGGGCGGTAAGCATTGTCCCGCGAGCGTGGAAGCTGCCCCGTCGATCACCGCGCTATGATTTTGGCCAAGAAGCACCATATTTATGATCACAGGTTAAAGGGCGGGCTTCTGCCGCTTTTCGAGGAGACACGGACTGCAATGCCGAGCGCGACCCAAGCCGACCATCCGACCGAAGCCGAGATCGATGCGCGCGCGCTCGCCCGAACCCTGGCGCGATATCGCGATCCAAGCCCCGCGCGAAGCATTCTCGAGATCGCGGTCACCGCGGCGCCGCTGATCCTGCTCTGGGCGGCTATGCTGGTCGCGTTGAAGCTTGGCTACCTCTGGCTTTGCGTCGCCCTCGCCGTGCCGGCGGCAGGGTTTCTCGTCCGGCTTTTCTTGATCCAGCACGATTGCGGGCACGGAGCTTTTTTCAAGACACGCCGGGCCAATGATTGGGTCGGCCGGGTTCTCGGGGTTCTGACTTTGACGCCCTATGATTACTGGCGTCGATCCCATGCGGGCCACCACGCCGGGTCCGGCAATCTTGACCGGCGCGGCATCGGCGATATCGATACGTTGACGGTGTCGGAATATCTTGCCCTGTCGCGGTGGAATCGCCTCCGCTATCGCCTCTACCGGCATCCGTTGGTCATGTTCGGCGTCGGGCCGGCCTATCTGTTCCTGCTGCAGAACCGCATTCCCCTCGGCGATATGCGTGCCGGATGGCAGCCGTGGATCAGCACCATGGCGACCAATGCCGGCATCGCGGTTCTGGCCGCCGGCGTGATCTGGCTGTTCGGAATCGGGCCCTTCCTGCTCATTCACCTCCCGGCCACGCTGCTGGCGTCGTCCATCGGCGTCTGGCTGTTCTATGTCCAGCACCAGTTCGAGGAGACCGTCTGGGCCAAGGACCCGGCGTGGGACGCCCACCAGGCGGCGCTCTACGGCAGCTCGCATTATGACCTGCCGGCGCCTCTTCGCTGGTTCACCGCCAATATCGGCGTGCATCACGTCCATCACCTGTCGAGCCGCATCCCGTATTACAGGCTCCCGCAGGTGCTCCGCGATCATCCCGAGCTGCGCGACGTCGGTCGTCTCACGCTGTGGCGCAGCCTCGCCTGCGTTCCGCTCGTGCTTTGGGACGAAGGCGAGCGGCGGCTGATCTCGTTTCGGGCCATGCGGGCGAAGCGCCGCGAGACGCCGCTCGCTGTTGCCGCCTGACGCGCCGTCTCGGGGACGCTCCCGTTCTCGATGTCGGTATACGCGATCTCGGGGATCACGCCCCGCCCGGCCGCGGAAGCGGTCTGGAGCTCGTCCACCTCGCGGCGGACATGGTCGCGGATTTCGCCGAAAGCGCGCTTCAATGTCCCGTTCCGGTCCGCCATCTTCTCCTTGAAAGCAACGATGGCTTCGTTCACGTCAGCCGTTCCGGTGTCCGACTCCGCGTGCATTCTCGTCAGCCTCCCGCATTTGTCCCGGGCAGCTTCCACTGGTCTTCCTTCAGGGAAGCTTTGCGCTTGTGGATGGCCAAGTAAATAGGGCGCCGATGGTCAACGGGTGCGCCGACGCGGCCGCCCCCATGCAGGCCCGGACCTGTTCGGCCGGTGTGGGGCAGCCGTGGTCGGGGCAGCCGTGGCCTCATGCGGCTTACAAAAGCGGATTTCCGTGCCGGCGCGGCATCGCGATCGAATCAGGCGCGTGAACGATGCCCGAGGAGCCCGAGATCGGGGACAGAGAGAAACGACCGATGCACGGGCCGGCCTTCGATAGGCGCGTTTCTTGGATGTTCCGCCGCACGGACTTATCCCCGCTGGGTAAACTTCGCTTATACTTCCCTGATCCCCGCCCGAGGAGGGCGTCCGGCCGGCGTAACCGAACGGGGCGGGGCTGCGGATCCAGGCTGTGTGAGGAGTAACGCCCTCGCATTGCCTCGCGCCCAAGCCGTCCTTGCTTGCCGTGATGTGCGACGTGTCGGCCGCATCGGGTAGAAGCACGAAGACCCGGAGCGGGGACGGAGCAAGCGACCAAGAATCCGCGCGGGGCGCGCCCGAAGCGCCTGAACGCCGTCTGATCGCGATCGTCAGGTCGCAACCCAAGGCGC
>JACCSN010000753.1 GCA_013812985.1 Hyphomicrobiales bacterium
ATGCCGCGCGGCGGCTCGCCGGGCGCGGGGAGGGCGACCGTGTATTCGGTTGCCGGGCCGCCGAGCATCCAGGCGATCACCGAATCCTCGCCCTCATAGATCGGCGAGGGCGCCGCTTCGCCGCGCATGGCCCGGTCCACCGCCTCGATGGCGAGCTTGCCGGAAAAGCCAGGCACATAGGCCTTCCACGAGCTGATCTCGCCCTTGCGCGACTGGCGGGTGGAAAAGGCGAGGTGCACGGCGAGGTTCACCGCCTGGAAGATCGTGTCGACCGGCAGGCCGAGCAGCGCGCCGATGCCGGCCGTGGTCGCCGGCGCCAGATGCGCGACGTGGTCTTTCTTGAACTGGTGGAGCGAGATCGCCTTCACCAGCGCCACGTGGATCTCGTAGGCGACCGCGATGGCGCGGGCGAGGTCGGCGCCGCCGCGGCCCGTCTGCTGGGCGACGGCCAGGATCGGCTGAATCGAATCGCCCGGATGAGCGTAATCGGCGGCCAGGAACGTGTCGTGGAAATCGAGCTCGCGAACGGCCGTGGCGTTGGCCCAGGCCGCCCATTCCGCGTGGACGCGGGTTGACGCGGGGAGCCCGAACAGAGTCGCTCCGCCCGGCCGCGGATGCGCCAGCGCCATGGCGCGCGCGGTTGCGACAGGATGGCGGTTGATCGCGGCGAGCGCCACGCCGGCATTGTCGACCACGCGGCAGGCGATCATCTCCAGGACGTCGGCGTCCAGCTCCATCGCGCTGACACCGACCTCGGCGATCTTCCAGGCGAGCTGCTCCTCGCGCGGCAGATTGGCCGCCGACGGGTGGACACGGACGTGGTGTCGTATCATGCGACTCGTTTCGTTCGACATCGAAATCGCACAGCGATTTAGCTGCTGCATGCGGCAAGGTCGAGTGCACCCCGGTCCGGGCGCAACGTAATGGCCCTGGAGAGAGGGCTGACCAGACCGGAGATCGACTTTTTTCCTTGTAAGTTGTTAAAGGGACAGGTGAGCCAGATCCGTGACGCAATGCGCCGCCGGCCGGTCATGACCGCTCCTCCGGAACTGGCCGGACTGCTTGCGGCTGTGCACGAGCAGCTGGAGCCGTTGGAGATTTGGCTTTTCGGCAGCCGCGCGAGAGGCACTTGCGGGCCGGATAGCGACTGGGACCTCCTGGTGGTTGTTCCAGACGACGCGACACCGGATGTCGCCGAAAACCCGACCTTAACCTGGCGCATAGCCCGAGATAGCGGTGTTCCGTCCACGGTGTTGGCCACAAGACAGAGCGATCTTGAGGACATTTGGGGGCAGGTCAACACGTTAGGCTATGACCTCGCTCGAGAGGGCATTCGATTGGATGTCCGTTGAAAAGCTGATTGCGTCCTATTTGCGGATCGCGTCGGATGATCTGAGGGAAGCAAACATTCTGTTCGACGCGAAAGGACGCAACAGCGTCTACCTGGCCGAGCAGGCTGCTGAGCAGATAATCCTTGCTATTGCTCAATCAGAAGAAGTTCACTTTGGTCGGGACCACAACCACCAGCTCGATCGAATGCTGGTCCGACTTCCGGATGAGAACCCGTTCAAAGCCGCCTTGCAATCAATCGCGTGGCTAGAGGCTTATGCGACGACGTACAAGTATCCCAGGGCTTCTGGTGCGATCATCCGTCCGCCTGAGAGCGAGAAGCTTAAGAGCGCTCTTGACGAGCTTGAGAGGATCCTCCTGCGCCTCGCCGAGCACTTCGGCGTCGATTTGACACCGGGCTCCGAACGACCCGCCGCGCGTACGCACCCGGCCCGTAAGGTATAAGGCGTAACTGCGGGTCGAGCTGAGCGGCTAGGAAAGCCTCACGGCGAGCGGATGGATCCTATCCTCATTCTGCAAAGGGCCCCTATGCCGCTGTCTCAGGATTGCCGGCTGGCTCGTCCTCGGCGGCCCGTTTCAGCCGGCTCATCAGCACCGGCAGCAGCATGGCGAGCACCGCCAGGGCCAGCAGGCTCGCGGCAAGCGGCGAGGAGACGAGCGTGAGCGGGTCGCCCTGGCCGATGGCCAGCGCCTGGCGGAGCTGCTTCTCCGCCATCGGTCCGAGGATGAGGCCGATCAGCACCGGGGCGATCGGGAAATCGTAGACCCGCATGACGTAGCCGGCGAGGCCGACGAGGAACATGCAGAGGAGGTCGATCCACGAGGTGGAAAGCCCCCAGACGCCGACCATCGCGAAGACCAGGATGCCGCCATAGAGGTAGGGGCGCGGGATGAGCAGAAGGCGCACCCAAAGGCCAACAAGCGGCAGGTTCAGGATGAGCAGCATGACGTTGCCGACATAGAGCGAGGCGATCAGCGCCCAAACCAGGTCGCCGTTGCTGACGAACAGAAACGGCCCCGGCTGCAGGCCGTAATTCTGGAACGCGGCAAGGAGCACCGCCGAGGTCGCCGAGGTCGGCAGGCCCAGCGTCAGCAGCGGCACGAGAATGCCGGCGGCGGCGGCGTTGTTGGCGGCCTCCGGCCCGGCGACGCCCTCGATCGCCCCGTGGCCGAATTCCTCGGGCCGTTTCGAGAGGCGCCGCTCAACGGCATAGGACAGGAAGGTCGGGATCTCCGAGCCGCCGGCCGGCAGAGCGCCGATCGGGAAGCCGATCGCCGTGCCGCGGAGCCACGGCTTGAAGGAGCGCCGCCAGTCCTCCCGCGTCATCCACACGCCGCCCGAAAGCGGGTTGATCTGCGCCGGCGCGTTGCGGAAGCGGCTCGCCACATAAAGCGTCTCGCCGACCGCGAAGAGCGACACCAGCACGATGGTGAGCTCGATCCCGTCGAGGAGCTCCGGCGAGCCGAAGGTGAGCCGCGCCTGGCCGGTGGTGCCGTCGATGCCAATGACGCCCAGCGCCAGGCCGAGGAATAGCGCGATGAAGCCGCGCACGCGGCTCGACCCCATCACCACCGCGACGCAGGTGAAGGAGAGCACCATCAGCGCGAAATAGTCCTCCGGGCCGAAGATGAAGGCGATCTCCGCGATGGCCGG
>JACCSN010000781.1 GCA_013812985.1 Hyphomicrobiales bacterium
CCTCACTAGCAGCCCGTGCAGACGCCAAGCAGCTGATTTGCAGGAAAGCTGCGATCAGACCTACCGATCTACCCTCACAGCCTAACCAAGAAACAAAGGCCCTCATTCCATACCTCTTGGGGCGTTAAATCGGCTCGGATCCGCCGACGGCGGATACTGACGATTGCTGACTGTAGTGAAAGTTGTTCTCAATGGGAAGTCAGGCATGAGATAGGCCGTGTGGACGGATTTGATCAAGTTGAAGGGGCAGCTGAGCGCCACGAACGAAGCATAGTTCCTCGCCGTTTTCTCGCAGCGTAGCGCGATGCGCTTGAAGCGCTTGAGCTTTCCGACCGCCTGCTCGATGCGGGCTCGTCCCTTGTAGAGCGCCTTGGGAAAGAAGCTGGGCCTATCGGCGATGTTGGATCGATACGGGATCGCTGGACAGATGCCGCGTTGGCGCGCCGCTTGACGGTTCGCCTTTGAGTCATAGCCCTTGTCGGCGAGTGCGGCGCGCGGCGTGATGTCGGGGCCGATGTCGAGCAGCGTCTCGAAGTTGCGGCTGTCGCTGGCCTCGCCGCCGGTCAGGTGGAAAGCGATGGGCAGGCCGGCGAAATCGGTCTTGAGGTGGATCTTGGTCGAGAACCCGCCGCGCGAACGGCCGAGCGCTTGGCTGTCCTGCCCCCTTTTGCGCCCGCCGCCGAGACATGGGCCCGCACCACGGTGGAATCGAACATCTGCACCAGATGCGCTGAGTTGCTCATCGCCGCCAAGGCCTCGAAGAACGCCTCGAACACGCCCGACTGGCTCAGCCGCCAGAACCGCTTCCAAACGCTGTTCCACTTGCCGAACTCCGCCGGCAGCGCCCGCCATGTAATGTTGTGGACCGAAAAATAGTGCAGCGCTTCCAGGAACATCCGGTCGTCTCGGCCCTTGTCGCCGCGCCGCGACCGCGACGCCTCGAACACCTTCAGCACAATCGCCCAATCCGCATCCGTCATCCGCGTCAGCATGGTCGGTCCTCCGCAAACCGACCGCCCATGAATCACCGAAAAACTGATTTGGGAATCCCCATCAGCCTGTGCTTGGCTGAATCTGTCCACACGGCCTAACATTACAGTTGCGCGGTTGTTTGGCTTCTGAATCGATGGGTCACCATGATTCGGAGGGTCATGGATGGCCGGCGCATCGATCGAGACCACACTGGAGCTCTGGGCGTCATCGCTTCGGGACGTGAAGGCGCGGATGCGGCCGCTGTTCGCGCAAGAGCGGGCGGCGGTGTCGGCGGGCCTGTTCCTGGACGGCCTGCTGAGTGACGAGCGGCGCAAGACGGGCTGGATGCGAGCCGAGGCGGCTGGAGACCCTGGTCCCTGGCGCCAGCAAACCGTGCTGGGCCGCGGCCGCTGGGATGCCGACGTGTTGCGCGACATCGTACGGGACTATGCTTTGGAGACCCTGGCCGATCCCGATGCGGTCCTGGTGATTGATGAGACCGGCTTCCTGAAGCAGGGGAAAGCCTCCTGCGGTGTGGCCCGACAGTATACGGGTTCGGCCGGCAAGATCACCAACTGCCAAATCGGCGTGTTCGCCGCCTATGTCTCTCGACATGGGCACGCCTTCATCGACCGTGCGCTGTATCTGCCGAAGGTGTGGACGGATGACCCGCAGCGATTGGCGGCCGCGCATGCGCCGGCTCGAATCGGCTTTTCGACCAAACCGCAGCTCGCCCGGGCGATGATCGAGACGGCCATCGCCGCCAAAGCGCCGTTCGCCTGGGTGGCGGCCGATAGCGTCTATGGTGTCGGCGACATCGAGATGGCGTTGCGCCGGGCTGGCAAGGGCTACGTGCTCGGCGTCGCGGGCAAGCGCCACTTCAGGTCCTGGGGCGAGCAGCCGGTCGCCGGCACGGCCGATGCGATCGCTGCGGGGCTCGACCCTTCGAGCTGGAAGCGGCTCTCGGCTGGCGAAGGGACCAAGGGCGCCAGGCTCCATGACTGGGCCTACATCGAGCTGGCGGACCTCGACGCCGCGGAATTCTACGGGGCGGCCGACGGGACCTGGACACGGGGGCTGCTGATCCGCCGCAATATCGCAGATGGTGATCTGGCGTTCTTCTCCACTTGGTGTCCTGCCGGCACGAGCATAGACACTCTCGTCGGAGTCGAAGGACACCGCTGGGCCATCGAAGACAGCTTCGAGACCGCCAAGAATGAGCTCGGGCTCGATCACAATGAAACCCGCTCCTGGCATGGCTGGCATCGCCACGTCTCGCTTGTGATGCTCGCCTTCGCCATGATGGCGGTGATCCGCAATCGCGCCAACGCCGCGACTCCCCCAAAAACGAATCTCAATATACCTGCAGCCCTGCGCCGCCGCTGATCCGTTGGTCCATCCAGGAGATCCGCCGCATCGCCATCCGCCTCGCTCAGCACCAAATCCAGCCCGCTCACGTCGTCGCCTGGTCGCTCTGGCGAAGAGCCCACCAAGCTTCAGCCCGTCAGGCCCACCTCAAAGCGGACGCGCAACTGTAATGCTAGGTGTTCAGTCCCGGCATTTGATGGATTGGGTCGAGTGTGAATCGATCGGGCTCTGATGTCCAGCATTTGCAGATGTATTCGTATGGAGTGAGGCCTCTGAGGGACTTGAGGCGGCGGCCGAAGTTGTAGGCGGAGACGAAGTCGGCGAGGTGTGTTTCGAACTGCTGGTGGTCGTCGTAGTGGAAGCGCTTGACGGTGGCTTCCTTGATGGTCCGGTTCATCCTCTCGACCTGACCGTTCGTCCAGGGGTGCTTCACCTTGGTCAGGCGATGCTCGATCCCGTTCTCTCGGCAGCGCATGTCGAACATGTGCGTCATGTAGCGAGCTGTCGGGCCATCCGCGTAGCGAGGCGGGAAGGTGAACTGGATGCCGTTGTCGGTGACGACGGTGTGGATCTTGTAGGGCACGGCCTCGATCAGGGCCGTGAGGAAGGCGGAGGCGGATGTCCGGCCGGTCTTCCTGACGACCTGGACGAAAGCGAATTTGGTCGTGCGATCAATGGCGACGTAGAGATACAGCTTGCCCTTCGCCGTCTGCACCTCGGCGATGTCGATGTGGAAGAAGCCGATCGGATAGCTCTTGAACTTCCTCTTTGCCGGTTTGTCCCCTTCGACGTCGGGCAGGCGGCTGATGCCGTGACGCTGAAGGCAGCGGTGAAGCGATGAGCGCGTCAGGTGGGGGATCGTCGGCTGGAGGGCATAAAGGCAGTCGTCG
>JACCSN010000788.1 GCA_013812985.1 Hyphomicrobiales bacterium
CGGCGGACGCCTCAAATCCCCATAAGCTGCGCCCGTGGACCGCGGGTTCGTTCATGGGCGGCTTTCGGACGCCGGCCCATCACTGGCGGCAACGTCGCAGCCGGCCGGCATCCGAAACCCTTCACCATCTCGGTCAAAATCGCGTGGCGCCACTGCTGCTCCAAAGCCGACATTGCGAGCAGCTAGATAGGTCAGCAACGCGCCATCGGGCGCAGGCACTGTGGCTGATCGTCAGCCCATTGGAAGGCCCGCGGCACGAAGGGCGGCGATATCGGCCTGAAGTCGTTCCGTATCGGCGCGAAACTGGGTGCTTCCCCAGCCGGCAATCGTGAAGTCCTGGCGGAGGGACAAAAGTCGCGCCGCCGCTTGCTTCGCCTGCTCCGGCGCACCGATTTGCTGATACGCGATTACCAGGTCGGAAAGGCCAAATCCCGGGTGGCGGTCGTGATAGGCCTTAAAGGCCGCGATCGCCTCCTCGAATCGTCCCGCAAGTCGATAGGCGTTTCCGAGATGCCCCAAATAGTAACCGGGGTAGTTCGGGCTTAGGCTCATTGCCCTTTCGCCGTGCACGACCGCTTCTTCCGGATAGCCCGCGAACGCCAGAACGAAGCAGGCGAAGCTCGCCGCGTCGGCAGAGCCGGGCGCGAGTTGGACCGCTCGCCTTGCATGAACCGCGCCTTCCCCAAAGCGCCCTTGCAGCAGCAATGTTAAGCTTGACGTGCTGTGGGCATCGGAATGGTCGGGATCGAGCTCGAGCGCCCCGTCAACGTAGGTTTGGGCTCTCGCAAGGGCTGTTTCTCTGTCGTCCCACCAGCCAAAGCGCGCATCGAGGTAGTGAATGAACCCGAGCATGGCATTTAGGGCGGCTGACTTAGGATCCAGTGCGAGCGCCCGCTTCCAGCAGGCAAGCGCCCCACCCATATTATCCTTCGTAACCGCTTGGCGATAGTAGGACAGGCCCTGCGCCCAGTGGGTCCAGGCCTCGACGTTGCTGGTGGTCGTGTAACGCAGCCTTGCCTGTTCGCCCTCCGTCAGCTTGACCTGCATCTCTGTCGCGAGGACCAGCGTGATTTCGTCCTGGACGGCGAAAATGTCATCGATCGCGCGATCGTAGCGTTCGGCCCAGAGATGCGAGCCACTGTTGGCGTCGATCAGCTGCGCTGTTATGCGCATCCGGTTTGCGCTCCTGCGAACGCTACCTTCCAGAACATAGCGCACACCAAGTTGCCGCGCCGCATCGCGGACGTCCACCGGCCTGCCCTTGTAGACGAAGCTGGAATTGCGAGCGACCACCCGGAGCCCGGCCAGCTTCGAAAGGGTTGTGATAATGTCCTCCACTAGGCCATCTGCGAAGAATTCCTGGTCGGGGCCGACCGACAAATTGGCGAAGGGCAGCACCGCAATTGAGGGCAATTCGCCCAGCCGCGGAGTTGCGGTTTCCTGCAGCTGCACCGGCGGGCCGCCCCCGACCCAGCGCCAGGCCCGAACCGGAGCGTCGATATTCTTGAGCGTTAGGTTGCCCGCGTCAGTGAAGGCGACGTCGGCCTTGCTTTTGACCTGGGCGTGCACGGAGTCCGATACCAGCATGCCGCCCCTCGGCGCCTGCCCCTCCAGCCGCGCCGCCACATTGACCCCATCGCCGAAGATGTCGTCCCCCTCCACCACGATGTCGCCGAGATTCACACCGATGCGCAACTCGATAGGGTCGCGGTTCGCCCGCCCACTGTTGTAGCTCGTAACTGCACGTTGGATTGCAACGGCGCACTCGACCGCATCCACCGCGCTTGCGAACTCGACTAAGGCTCCGTCCCCCATCATCTTGACGATGCGGCCACGGCAATTCGTGACCGCAGGATTGAAATGTCCGGTCCAAACCTCCCGAAGCGCCGCCAATGTGCCCGCCTCATCGGCAGCCATCAGCCGCGAGTAGCCGGCCACGTCGGCGGCGAGGATCGCCGCGAGCCGGCGATGCGCTCTTGCTTCGGCCATCGGTGCTGCTCGCGAAAGGACGTCCCCGGACCGAGCAAATCTAAGTCCGCCAGGACGCCATGTATATCGAACTTCGATGCCGTCTTTGCATCAGAGGCACGCTTCAGAGGCTCGGCGCTACTGGGCAAGACGTTGGGCAGAGCGGGCGAATTGAATGACCAGGGTCACGGCCCACCACTCGCTACAGGTGATCGGATGTCCGGGATAGGTCAAATCCGGATCGCCACCTGATCTTAAGTGAACGTCCGCTTCGTGCACCTTGGCTGCGCAAAGCAGATCGGCAGATGCCGGCCAACGCCGGTCATCAGACGTGACCCGCCCAGATGTCGAAGAAGGGTCAAAAGCCGAAGTTCTCGTTCAGGCACTCACGGCAGGCAATCACTTCCGCAAACTAGGCCTGAGCTTTGCGCGAGCCAAGTGCTTGATG
>JACCSN010000857.1 GCA_013812985.1 Hyphomicrobiales bacterium
CCCGTGGCGCTGATGTCCTTCGACATCGGCCTGATCGGCGACATGCGGACCGCCGCCCCTTCCATACCGCGCGGCCTCATCGCCTATGGCGGCTGGACCACGGCCCTTGCCCAGCTGAGCGCTCTGCTACGGCTGAAGATCGACTTCGTATCCTACGCCATCGATGACCTGCCGACAGCCGCGCCCGTCTTCGCGCGTCGCGCGCTGGGCCTGCCGCTGATCTGCTGGACCGTGCGCAATCCCGAGCAGCGCCGGAAGGCCGACGCCTGGACGGACCAGATCACCTTCGAGGGTTTCACCCCATAGGATCAGGCCGGCGGTGACGAGGGATCCGGACCGACCACCTCTCCGCACGCATTGCTGGCGCGCGTGTAGGAGCCTTCCGTCCGGCGAAACGACCTGTTAGAGCCCGCGACTCGCCTCGTCCTGGACGACCATGCCTCCCGCCCGTTCTCTCTCGGAAAACTACCGCGGCATCCTCTATATGGTCGCCGCTTGCTCCTGCCTCATTCTCAACGACACATTCGTCAAGCTGGCGAGCGAGAACGCCTCGATCCCGCAGATCATCGTGTTGCGCAGCCTGATCGCCCTGCCCCTGGTCGTGCTCTTCAGTTGGCGGCAAGGAGCGCTGCGCAATTTCTTCGCATTTCGCGACCGGTACTTGTGGCTTCGCACCATAGGAGAAATCGGCGCCAACGCCACGTTCCTGTCCGCGCTGGCGCGGCTTGAGATCGCGAACATCACGGCGATCGCGCAGACCACACCCTTGGCGGTGACCGCCGCCGCTGCCCTTTGCCTGGGCGAGAAAGTCGGGGTGAGGCGCTGGTTGGCCATCCTGATCGGCTTCCTCGCGGTCCTCCTGGTGATTCGCCCCGGGATGGAGGGCTTCAATGCCTGGTCGCTCCTCGCGCTTTGCTCGGTCGGCTTCATCGTGCTGAGGGACCTGAGCTCGCGCGCGATGGCGCTTTCCATCCACCCCTTGAAGGTGGCCGTCATTTCGCTGGCGGCGCTCATTCCCTTGGGCCTTGCTATGTCCCCGTTCGAACCCTGGCGCGACATCACGCCAAGCGTGTTGACCCTTTGCCTCGGTTCCGCCGTCACGCTTTCGGTTGCGTATGTTCTCCTCGTCAACGCCATGCGGCACGGCGAGATCTCGGTCGTGGCGCCGTTCCGCTACGTGTTCCTGGTCTGGGCGATCCTCATCCAGGTCACCGTCTTCTCCGTCTGGCCGGACAGCCTCACGCTGCTGGGCAGCGCGATCCTGGTCGCGACCGGGCTCTACACCGTCTATCGGGAGCGCGCCGTGGCGAGAAATCCTGCGCCGAGAGCCGTCAGCACATTCGTCCCAGCCTCGCGGTCGGCCTGAGCCATGGGGCTGGGGGTGGCGGAATTGCCGGCCCTGTGACGCCCGTGGCCCCGGCCTTGCTTGCGATCGGCGCAATGGTGGCCTCGCAGCTCGCTTTCGTCTTCGGCGACACGCTGGTCAAGCTGACGAGCGAAACGCTCCCCATGGGCGAGATCCTCTTTGTGCGCGGCCTCATCTGCACCGCTATGATCGGGGCGGCCGTCGTCGCCACGGGGCAACACCGCAATCTGCCGCTGCTTGGGGATCGGACAGTCCTGTGGCGGCTCCTCGGCGAGGTTGGTGGGACCTTCTTCTACATTCTTGCCTTGCTCCAGCTGCCGATCGCGATCGTCATCATCATCTTCCAGGCGGTGCCGCTCACCGCCACCGGGGGAGCGGCCCTGTTTCTGGGCGAGGCGGTCGGCTGGCGGCGGTGGCTGGCGATCGCGATCGGCTTCGCGGGCGTGGTTCTTGTCGTCCGGCCCGGCCTCTCCGGCTTCGAGATGCATGGGGCGCTCGTGCTCGTTTCGGTTCTCTTCATCGCCTTTCGCGATCTTTGGACCCGGATCATGCCGGCCGCTATCCCGACGCTTCTGGTCACCGGAGCCACGGCGATCGCCGTCACCGCCATGGGCGGCGTCATGGGGATTTGGGAAGACTGGGTGCGTCCGAGCGGACTCATTCTTCTCCAGCTTTCCGCGGCGGCGGTCTTCCTCGCAGTCGGCTACTTCGGGGTCATCGCCGCGATGCGGCTCGGCGAGATGTCCGCGACCGCGCCGTTTCGCTACGTCTCGGTGGTCTTCGCCATCGGCATCGGCTTCGCCGTCTGGCGTGACGTGCCGGACGCGTTGACGATCCTGGGCTCCCTGGTCATCGTCGGCGCCGGGCTTTACACGCTCTATCGTGAACGCCCTGGGAAGCGCGCCGCGGCGGCGCTTGCCGCCGTGCCCGCAACCGTGCCGCCGCCCTGATGCCCATGCGTTCGCCCCCACCGCTGCCCGGCGTCTCGGAGCCGTTGCGGGCGCCGCCGCGCCGCCCGCCGGTGCTGGCCCTCATCGCGATCTCGGCGCTCAGCCCGTTCGCGATCAACGTCGTCGTCCCCTCGATGCCGGCGATCGAGCAGGCCTTCGACGCCGATTACAGCCGCGTGCAGCTCATCCTGTCGATGTTCCTGGCGGCCATCGCGATCTCGCAAATCTTCGTCGGCCCGCTTTCCGATCGCTTCGGTCGGAGGCCCATCCTCCTGATCGGCTTCACGATCTTCGTCGCCGCGAGCCTGCTCGCGCCCTTCGCCCCGACCATCGAGGCGCTGATCGGCATCCGCGTCATCCAGGGCGCCGCCGGCTGCGTCGGCATCGCGCTCGGGCGGGCCATCGTCCGCGACCTCTTCGACCGCAGCCAGGCGGCGAGCATGCTCGGCTATGTGACGATGGGCCTGGCGATGGCGCCCATGGTGGCGCCGACCATCGGCGGGCTGCTGCAGGAATCGCTCGGCTGGACGGCGATTTTTTGGCTGATGGCGGCGCTTGGGGGCCTGTGCCTGCTGGTGACATGGCGGCTGATCCCGGAAACCAATTTCCGCCGCACCGCGGCGCTGAGCTTGCGGTCGCTCTTCGCCGATTTCGGCCAGCTGCTGCGGCGGCGCGATTTCCTGCTGTTCACCGGCAGCAGCAGCCTGACCACCGGCGTTTTCTTTACGTTTCTCGGCGGCGCACCCTATGTCGCCGAGCGCATCCTGGGCCTGCGGCCCTCCGTCTATGGCCTGTGGTTCGCCCTCCTGCCGCTCGGCTACGCGCTGGGCAGCTTCCTTGCCGCCCGGTTCACCGAGCGGTTCGGCGTATCGCGGATGATCCTTGCAGGGTCGAGCCTCGCCCTTCTCGCGGTGGCGACCCTGCTCGTTCTGTCCCTGGCCGGGTTCTCCGGCCCCGCCGCGCTCTTCGTTCCAATGGGCGTCGCGGGCATGGCCAACGGCCTCGCGCTTCCGAGCGCGGTCTCTGGCGCGGTCAGCGTGCGGCCGGAGATCGCCGGCGCCGCTTCCGGCCTCTCCGGAGCGGCGCAGATCGGCATGGGCGCGATCCTGTCCGCCGTCGGCGGCGCGGCGCTGGCCGCGAGCAGCTCGGCTTTGCCTATGTTCGTGATCATGACGGTCGCGGCCGTCCTGGCGCTTTTCGTGGCGCTTGCAATCGGCCGCCGGAACCAGCCGCGCGGAGCGTGAGTTCGCATAGGTCACCGACTCGTGACCCATGCGATCTCGAAATCCAAAGCTCGGTTCATAGGACGAAATCGGTGGCGGCGAGGCTCATGGAATCGTTCAGCACGATCTGGAACTCGGCGACCCGTTGCCGTCGAGGTCGCCCTGAGCAATCGTTGCGCCGGCCCGGTTCGCATAGCGAACCTCCCCCGCCCCGCTGCTTGTGAAACCACTCGTGCCGCGCCAGGACAGAACGCCGAAGGAGATCGCGCCGAGATCGATCTTGTCGATACCGGTCTCGAAATCGGCGATGCTGTCGCGCTCGCCCCGATGGTACTGTCAGCCTTGCTGACATAGATGAACAGGTCGATGCCGGCATCGCCGGTCATGATGTCCCGGCCAGCGCCGCTGGTGATGAAATCGTCCCCAGCGCCGCCGCCCAGCGTGTCGATCCCCGCGCCGCCCAGAAGCGTGTCGGCGCCGCCATTGCCGAAGGCGGTGTCGTTCGCCGCGCCAAGTTCGATGTGATCGCTGCCGGAAAGCCCGTCGAAATCGAAAACGTCGCTGGACCCGTAATATTTGACGCCTTCAAACCCGGACGCATTGCCGATAACGGTGGCCCCGGAACGTAAGGTGGCGCCATCGAAGGACACGCCGGCGAAGCCGAACCGCGTATAGACCGTCAGGGTGTCGGTCCCGACGCCGCCTTCGAACCTCGATAGCCCCGTCGGATCGATATAGACGTTTGAAAGCGTCAGCGCGTCGTTGCGGCTTCCATGTCCACGTCGTCGCCGCCGCCGAAATAAAGGGAGGCGGTGTCGTTGCCGGCGCCTGCCAGGATCGTGTTGTCGCCGCCGCCGTCATAGTCGTAACCGAGAATGTAATCGTCGCCGCCGAGCGTGTTGATCGTGTTGTCGCCCTGCCCGGTGAGGACTCGATCCGCGAAGCGACCGCCCGTGATCTGGTGACCGCCGGCGCCAAAGGCCTCGATGTCAGCCGCTCCACGAAGGTCGCCGCCGCAACGGTTTGCCCGTTGTACAGGAGATTGGTGGTCGCTCCGAGCGCGACCGTGACGACGCCCACACCGGCTGCGGCGCGGAGCGTGTCGATGCCGCCGCCGCCGTTGAGCTGATCGACCTGCGCATCGAACGCGCCGCCCCCAAGCTCGAAATGAACCGACAGCACGTCGTCGCCGAGCCCGCCGTTCAGCGTGTCCAAGCCGATGCCGCCGGTAATGCGGTCGTTCCCTTCGCCGCCGTTCAGCGTATCGGCTTCGTAATAGCCGTCCGAGATGGTGTCGTTGCCCGCGCCGCCGTCGATCGTGTCCGCCCCGCCCTCGCCTTCGATCCGGTCGTTGCCGTCGCCGCCGAGGACGGTGTCGTCGCCGCCGCCGGCGTAAATCGTGTCGTTGTCCGCGCCACCATTGATCCTGTCGGCGCCGGCGGAGGCGTAGATGGTGTCATTGCCGCCTTCGCCGTAAATCCTGTCGGCTTCGGTGCTGTTGCGGTCCGCATTCTGGGACACGTCGTTTCCCGCGCCGAGATAGACGACGTCGGCGCCGTAACCGGGATCGACGTAGTCGCCGGCCGCTCCCATCCGCACGACGTCGCTGCCTTGGCCCGCATAGATGCTGCCGCCGCCATCGCCCACGGTGATGCGGTCGGCACCGTCGCCAGAGGTGATGGAGATGCGGCTGGCCTGGTCGATGTCGAAGATGTCGTTGCCGGTCGACGTCTTGACATCGTAAAGGTTCTCGACGTTGCGGACCGAGCCCCAGGCGCCGAGATTGATGGATGCGCCGCTGACGATCCGCAGCGCCACGCCGGCGCCGGACAGGTCGAAGGAAGCCGTGTCGGTGTCCTCGCCGCCGTCGATCTGCTGGATCCCCGTGCCGCCCTCGATCCAGTCATTGCCGCCCATGCCGCGCAGCGCGTCGTTGCCGTCATGTCCGAAGCCGTAGCCGCCGAGCCCGCCGACGAGCCTGTCGTCCAGCGCGCCGCCGGTCACGAAATCGTCGCCGTAGCCGCCTAGAAACACGACACGCTCGATGCTGGAAACCGCCACCGTATTGGCGTCATTCAGCTTGACCACGGTGTTCGGCGCGAGGCGGAAAGTAACGCGCTGCGTCGCCGTCGCACTCCGGAAATCGAGATCGATCGTGTCCGTGCCGGCGTCGCCGAACGCTTTGTCCCCGGTATCGGGTGAGTTGAAGCTGAGCACGTCATCGCCATCACCACCGCGTAGCGTGTCCCGGCCGATGATGCCCGTGAAGCCGCTCGGGATAGAGCCGACATCCGTCAGGTCGTCGTTGCCAATCCCGCCGTCAAGCGTGTCGCTGCCAACGCCGCCGTCGATCCGGTCGTTGCCGCCCTCGCCGAACAGGCTGTCGTCGCCTTCCTGCCCGGAGAGCCCTTCGTCGGCGATCGTGCCGTGAACCGTCTCGTTCGTGGCGTCGCCGGAATAATAGGTGTGAGTTGTGTTCCAACTACCAGCCATCGGTGCTCCCTCCAATCGCGGGCGGCGCAGCCGTCTTGACGAGCGCGGACCCTTGCATGACAGACAGGGCAAGCGAAGCCGGATCGGCTACCTTCCCCGTTTGGGAGACTTACAACTTTAATTGAAGTAAAGCACCTCTATACATGGAGGGATTTTGGCAATCATCGCCTGAACCAGCCTGAGCTTCGTGGCTCTGGTGTCGGGTAACGATCTCCTGCCAACACAAGCCTCAGCCGGATAGCAAAGCGCGCCAACCGTTGGCGGGCCTATCGAGGCCCGCCTGGCAAGTGGAAGGAC
>JACCSN010000909.1 GCA_013812985.1 Hyphomicrobiales bacterium
AAGCAGTAACCGGCGATAGCTGACTTGAGACATCGTGGCCGGGGTTTCGCTCCGGCCACGATCCTTGGTTCGCCTTGCACCGAGGTAGCGGGTCCGTTCGCGCCGCGCTGTTCAAGCGCCCCGGATCGGCGTCAGGCCGCATCCTTCAACAAGCAGCATTTCTTGAATTTCTTGCCGCTGCCGCACGGGCACGGATCATTACGGCCGACGTGCCGCAAGGGGTTGTGGGCCGGCTCGGTCCTATCGAACGGGAAGTCGTAGAGAAGCTTATGGTCACGCTCCTCCAACGCTTCGTTCGCCTCAGGCGGGCTCCACGTGTAATCGCCAATTTCGTCGACAACCCGCCGGTAAGGCTCGAGATCGCTGTTAACCCGCCACGGCGCATCCGGGTGCGCCAGCGCTCGGCGGAGGTCAGCGTCAAAATGCTTGACGTCGAGGATGAAGAGCGGGGCCAGGAAATCGTGAATAATGCTTCTGGCTTTGAGCGCCAGGTCCGACAAGCCCAGCAGCGCCACCGCGCTTTGCCATCCGTCCCAGACCATGTTCTCGTCGGGCGATCCCAGCGCTTTCCAAGCCATGCGGACGAAATCAGCCGCAACGTCGCGGGACAGCTCGCCGCGGACGGCGAGCATCACGATTGCGTCGAACGTACGCGAGCGCGTCCATTCACATGCGGCATCATCCAGCACGATATCGAAGAGCGGCTGCGGATCGCCGTCGTAGACCGCCGCGATCATCTTATGGCTGTGTTCCGTCATGGAGTCGCCGAGCAGAAGGCCGAGCTCGTCCTCGCCCAGGCGAAACAGGCGCGCCATCGGACGGTAAGCGCCCGTTTCGCGCCATTCGGCAAGGAGGTGCGCGATCCTGAAGATTGCCGGGTCGCCGCTCCGTTCAGCCTTGGGCGTGTCCAGATATCGCTCGATGCGCTCGATGAACATCGGCGCCATCTCGGACCGCTGAGCGGTCGCCGCTTCGATCGCGGCCACAGGGAGCGCTTTGCTGTCGGAAAGCTGGGCAAGAATGTCGTCGGGGCTCATGGCGCGCTCGCGTTGATCGCCGGGTGCGCGCCGTGCCTAAGCTCGCATCGCATCCAGGGCAATAACCGGTGTGCGGACATGCACAACGTTCAAGTCCGCGCAGACGGCCGCGACAACGACTCCACCATCGTGCCTCGCAGAAATAGCCCTCCATGAGCGAATGCGTCCTCGCTATCGATCAGGGAACGACCTCCACGCGCGCCATGGTGTTTGACCAGCAGCAGGCGGTCATCGCCTCCGCTCAGGAGGAGTTCCCGCAGCATTTTCCGGCCTCCGGCTGGGTCGAGCACGATCCGGAGGATCTCTGGCGGACGACGCTCGGCACCGCGCGCGGAGCGCTCGCCAAAGCCGGCCTCAACGCCTCCGATGTGGCCGGGATCGGCATCACCAACCAGCGCGAGACAACGATCGTCTGGGACCGTCGCACCGGCGGAGCGATCCACCCGGCCATCGTCTGGCAGGACCGGCGGACGGCGGCGATTTGCGCCAGGTTGCGCGAACACGGCGCCGAGCCATTGGTTACAGCTAGGACCGGACTGCTGCTCGACCCGTATTTCTCCGGGACCAAGATCGCTTGGTTGCTCGACAACGTGGCAGGCGCGCGCGCCTCGGCCGAGGCCGGGCAGCTCGCCTTCGGCACCGTCGACAGCTGGCTGCTCTGGCGGCTGACCGGCGGGCGCGTCCATGCCACCGACGCCACCAACGCCTCGCGGACGCTGCTCTTCAACATCCACACGAATCAGTGGGACGACGATCTGCTGCGCCTCCTCGGCGTGCCCCGCTCGCTGCTGCCGAAGGTCCTGGACAGCGCGGCGGAGTTCGGCGCGACCGACCCGGCGCTCTTCGGCGGCCCGATCGCCATCCGCGGCATCGCCGGCGACCAGCAGGCGGCGACCGTCGGCCAGGCCTGCTTCCGGCCCGGCATGGTGAAATCGACTTACGGCACCGGCTGCTTCGCCGTGTTGAACACCGGCGACCAAGCCGTCAGCTCACAAAACAAGCTCCTGACCACCATCGCCTACCGCCTCGACGGCCGCACAACCTATGCGCTGGAAGGCTCCATCTTCATCGCCGGCGCAGCGGTGCAATGGCTGCGCGACGGGCTGAAAGTGATCGAGCGCGCCGACCAGTCGGGCGCTTTGGCGGCCGAGGCGGACCTGGAGCAGGAGGTCATCCTCGTGCCCGCCTTCACCGGCCTCGGCGCGCCGCACTGGGACGCGGAGGCGCGCGGCACGCTGTTCGGCCTCACCCGCAACACCGGCCCGCGCGAGCTCGCCCGGGCGGCGCTGGAAGCCGTGTGCTTCCAGACGCACGATCTGCTCGAGGCCATGCACCGCGACTGGACCGGACGCGGCTCGGAGACGGTGCTCCGCGTCGACGGCGGCATGGTCGCGAGCGACTGGACCATGCAGCGTCTCGCCGACATCCTCCAAGCACCGGTGGACCGGCCTCAAATCCTGGAAACGACTGCACTGGGAGCGGCTTGGCTGGCCGCCCGAACAGCCGGGATCTGGCCGGACGAGGAGGGCTTCGCCACGTCCTGGAGGCGCGACCGACGATTTGAGCCGGCCATGGAAGAGAAAACCCGGCAGCGCAAGCTCAAAGCCTGGAAAGGCGCCGTGAGGCGAACGCTTGGCTCCCTTGCCGACGATTGTGAAAAGGCCGGCTGAGGCCGGCGTTCTTGAGATTGCTCCGGCAATCCACGATCCGGATGATCGCGATCAGCGGCCCCAGGCGATATCGAGGATCTCGTACGACCGCGCTCCACCTGGCGCGGTGACCTCGACGGTGTCGCCGACGCTCTTGCCGATCAGCGCGCGCGCGATCGGCGAGGAGATTGACACCCGCCCTTCCTTCACGTCGGCTTCCACATCGCCGACAATGCGGTAGACTTTCTCTTCCTCGGTGTCCTCATCGACGAGCTTGACCTTGGCGCCGAACTTCACCGTGTCGCCCGACAGCTTCGAGACATCGATCACCTCGGCGCGCGACAGCTTGTCCTCGAGCTCGGCGATGCGGCCCTCATTGTGGCTCTGCTGCTCCTTGGCGGCATGGTATTCGGCGTTCTCCGAAAGATCACCGTGCGAGCGCGCCTCCGAGATCGCCTGAATGATGCGCGGGCGCTCCTCCGACTGGCGGCGCTTCAATTCGACCTCGAGCGCGGTATAGCCGCTCGCCGTCATCGGCACCTTTTCCATCTCAACCTCCAGAACCCGGCCGCATGGCCGCGGGCACAACAAAACCACGCCATTCCGAGAGTCTTGCGGAATAGCCAGAAACAGCTGTCAGGCGGCAGCGAAGTAGGATTGCAGCGGCCTTACTTCAAGCTGGCCGCTCAGCAGCGCCTCGATGCCGAGGGCCGCCGCGTTGGCGCCTGAAAGGGTCGTGAAATACGGCACCTTGTGCAGGAGCGCTGCGCGCCTGAGCGAACGGCTGTCAGCCTGGGCCTGGGCACCCTCGGTGGTGTTGATGACCAAGTGGACGTCGCCGTTCTTGATAGCATCGACGATATGGGGCCGGCCTTCAAGCACCTTGTTGATCTTGTGGCAAACGATGCTCTCTCCGGAAAGGAAGCGCTGCGTGCCAGACGTAGCGACAAGGCGGAAGCCGAGATGCGACAGGCGCCGTGCCGTCTCAACGATCCTCGACTTGTCGGCGTCGCGCACCGAGAGGAAGGCCGTGCCGGCCGTCGGCAGCATGGAGCCGGCGCCGATCTGGCTCTTGGCGAAGGCGAGCGGGAAAGCAATGTCGATGCCCATCACCTCCCCGGTCGAGCGCATTTCCGGGCCGAGCACCGTGTCGACGCCGGGGAATCGGGCGAAGGGGAACACCGCTTCCTTGACGGCGACATGCCCGCGCCGCGGCCGGCTGAGATCGAACGATTTCAGTGGCGCGCCCGCCATGATCCTCGTGGCGATCCTGGCGATCGGGACGCCAATCGTCTTCGCCACGAACGGCACTGTCCGCGATGCCCGGGGATTGACCTCCAGGACATAGACGGCCCCCTCCTTCACCGCGTATTGGACGTTCATCAGCCCGCCGACCTGAAGCGCCCGTGCAAGCGCGATGGTTTGCGCCTCGACCTCGGCGATCGTCTCGGGCCCCAGCGAGTGTGGCGGCAGCGAGCACGCCGAATCACCGGAATGGATGCCGGCCTCCTCGATGTGTTCCATCACGCCGCAGACAAAGACGTCCGTGCCGTCGGATAGCGCGTCGACATCGATCTCGATCGCATCGGACAGGTAGGAATCGATCAGGACGGGCGAGGCGCCGGAGACCACGACGGCCTCCGTCATATAGCGTTCCAGCTGCCTGGGGTCGCGCACGATCTCCATGGCGCGGCCGCCGAGCACGTAGGAGGGGCGGATCACGACAGGGTAGCCGATCCGCTCGGCGACGGTCCGCGCCTCCTCCGCTGAACGGGCGACGCCGTTGTTGGGCTGGCGGAGGCCGAGCGTCACCAGCAGCGTCTTGAAGCGGTCGCGGTCCTCGGCGAGATCGATGGCGTCCGGGGAGGTGCCGAGGATCGGCACATTCGCCTCCTGCAAAGAAGCGGCGAGCTTGAGCGGCGTCTGCCCGCCGAACTGCACGATCACCCCGAGGAGCGTGCCGCGCGATTGCTCGACACGCACCACTTCCAGCACGTCTTCCGCCGTCAGCGGCTCGAAATAGAGCCGATCGGAGGTGTCGTAATCGGTGGAAACCGTCTCAGGATTGCAATTGACCATGATGGCTTCAAAGCCAGCGTCCTTCAACGCGAAGGCGGCATGGCAGCAGCAATAATCGAACTCGATCCCCTGCCCGATGCGGTTCGGGCCACCGCCGAGGATGATGACCTTGCGCCTGTCGGAGGGCAGCGCCTCATCCTGAAGCGCGCCGGCGAAAGGCGCCTCGTATGTCGAATACATGTAAGCCGTCGGCGCGGCGAATTCGGCGGCGCAGGTGTCGACGCGCTTGTAGACCGGGTGGACGCCGAGCCGGCGCCGCATCTCCCGCACATCGGCTTCGGGCCTCCCGGCGAGCTTGGCGAGCCGCGCGTCGGAGAACCCGACGGATTTCAGCTGCCGGAGGAGTTTGCCGCTCTCCGGCAGCCCGTGCTCCTTGACCCGCTCCTCCCAGTCGACGATCCGCTTGATTTCGCGCAGGAACCACGGGTCGATCCGGCAGGACTCATGCACCAGTTCCGGCGTGAAGCCGAGCCGCAGCGCCTGCGCTACCTTCAGGAGGCGGTCGGGACGCGGCACGCCGAGCGAGGCGCGGACGGCGTTCTTGTCGTCGCCTTGCCCAAGCCCTGGGATGTCGACATTGTCGAGGCCGGCGAGCCCGGTCTCCAGACCGCGCAGCGCCTTCTGCAGGCTTTCAGCAAATGTGCGGCCCATCGCCATGACCTCCCCGACCGACTTCATCGAGGTGGTCAGCACCGGATCGGCGCCTGGAAATTTCTCGAAGTTGAAGCGCGGGATCTTGGTGACAACGTAGTCGATGGTCGGCTCGAAGGCGGCCGGCATCGCGCCATGCGTGATGTCGTTCTCCAATTCGTCCAGCGTGTAGCCAACGGCGAGCCGCGCCGCGACCTTGGCGATCGGGAAACCTGTGGCCTTCGAGGCAAGCGCGGAGGAGCGCGAGACACGGGGATTCATCTCGATCACCACCATCCGCCCGTCCTGCGGGTTGATGGCGAACTGCACGTTGGAGCCGCCGGTCTCCACGCCGATTTCCCGCAGCACCGCGATCGAGGCATCGCGCATCACCTGAAATTCCTTGTCGGTCAGGGTGAGCGCCGGCGCCACGGTGATGGAATCGCCGGTGTGGACGCCCATCGGATCGACGTTCTCGATGGAGCAGACGATGATGCAATTGTCGGCGCGGTCGCGCACAACCTCCATCTCGAATTCCTTCCAGCCGATCACCGATTCCTCGATCAGGACCTCGGCGGTCGGCGACGCGTCGAGTCCGCGTTCGACGATCTCCAGGAATTCTTCGCGATTGTAGGCGATGCCGCCGCCGGTTCCGCCGAGCGTGAAGGACGGGCGGATGATGGCGGGCAGGCCAATCTCGTCGAGTCCGGCGAGAGCCTCGGCCAGGGAATGGGCGAGCACCGAGCGCGGCGTCGCAAGGCCGATCCTGGCCATCGCCTGCTTGAACAGGTCGCGATCCTCCGCCATGTCGATCGCCGCGGCCTTGGCCCCGATCATCTCCACGTCGAAGGCGTCGAGCACGCCCATCCTGTTCAAGGACAATGCGCAATTCAGCGCCGTCTGGCCGCCCATGGTGGGGAGCAGCGCGAATCCGCCAGGAAGGACGGCCCGCTCCTTCTCGATGATCTTGGCGACGATCTCGGGCGTGATCGGCTCGATATAGGTGGCGTGCGCCAGGTCCGGATCGGTCATGATCGTGGCCGGGTTCGAATTGACCAGGACGATGCGATAGCCTTCCGCTTTCAGCGCCTTGCAGGCCTGGGTGCCGGAATAGTCGAACTCGCAAGCCTGGCCGATGACGATCGGACCCGCGCCAATGATCAGGATGGAGGAGATGTCGGTGCGTTTGGGCATATCGTGTGCGCGTGTCCGTGGCCGCGAGCGGAGCCGCGCGGGTGCATCCCCGCGGCTCAGGTAAGCCGGTCGGACGGAAGGATCGCGCGCTTATAGAGGAACGGGGATCGAACGCAAGACTGCGGTCAGGCTCCTCTTTCCCGCGGGGCAGGCTTCAAGCGGCATTCTGCCTATGAGCGCGCGCCTTCTTCAAGTCAGCGACCCCTGCGTCGATCTTCGGCTCAGGCCGCTGCGTGACTGGCGCGGAGCCGTCGAAATCCCCCACGCCGGCCTGAAGCGCATAGCAGGCAAGCCGGACGGCCTTCGGGATCTCCACCTTGTGCCCCTCGCGACGCCCTGTCTCGTAGTACTGGATCATGCGCTTCTTCAGGCCCAATCTCTCGGCGGCGTCCTTCTGCTTCAGGCCGAGCGACTTGCGCCAGGCCTTGAACTGCGCTGGACTCACGCTCGCCTCCATAGCCTTTCGGGACGGCAAGCCCCGCAACGAACGACAGTTCAGGGCGCGCTTTGTCATAATCAAGAGCGGAAGCCGCGAACTTCCGCGGTCCTTCCGATCGGTTCACGCCCGCGGGGTCATGTGGCGGAACACATCGCCGAGTTGATCCTTTTCTAGCCGGCGGCTCGGATTTGGCGGGAGACGGCGATGCAGTGGCGCGGACGGCGACAGAGCTCGAATATTCGCGACGTGCGCGGCAGCAGCGGCGGCGGCTTCGGCGGCCTGGGCCGCGGCGGGATCGGCGGCGGCTCCGGTCGCGGTCCGGTCCTCCGACGCGCCGGAGGTGGCGGGATCGGCATGATCATCGTTCTGGTGATCGTGGCGTTTCTCTTTGGGATCAATCCGATGGAGCTGCTCTCGGGCGGCGGGGTGACGACCGGTCCGGCGCCGCAGACAAGCGGACAGAGCGGCGTCCAGGGCGGCGCGAGCAATGAGATGCGCGACTTCGTCGCCACCGTTCTCGCCGACACCGAAGACACTTGGACGCAGATCTTCGAAGCGAGCGGCGAGGACTATCCGGAGCCGACCCTCACCTTGTTCAGCGGGCGGGTGGATTCCGCCTGCGGCGCTGCGAGCGCGGCGAGCGGCCCGTTCTACTGCCCCGGCGACCGAAGCCTTTACATCGACTTGGACTTTTATGGCGAGCTGCGGGAGCGCTTCGGCGCCCCCGGCGACTTCGCTCAAGCTTATGTTCTCGCCCACGAGGTCGGCCACCATGTGCAGAACGTGCTCGGAATCCTGAAACAGAGCCAAGCGAGCCAATCCCGCGCCGGCCAGGCGGAGGCCAACGCCATGTCCGTGAGGACCGAGCTACAGGCCGATTGCTTCGCCGGGATTTGGGCAAATCATACCAAGCAAAAGGGCCTGCTTGAGCAGGGCGACATCGAAGAAGCCATGACCGCCGCCGCCGCGGTCGGCGACGATGCGATCCAGGAGCGAACGCAGGGTTACGTTGTGCCCGAAAGCTTCAACCACGGCACGTCGGAACAGCGGGCGCAGTGGTTTCGTCGCGGCTTGGAATCCGGCGCCGTCGAAAGCTGCAATACCTTCGCCTCTGACATCTGAACGGCCATGCGGACGCTTGGGCGGCTCATCGTCGTCCTCGCCGCCGCTTTCGGCGGGCTGACGGCCTCGCAGCTGCCCGAGTTCGCGCAGCAATACCGGCAACGCCTCGGCGGTGCGCTCGCGGAGCTTAACCGTATCGTGTCGGAGTTCGAAGCCGACGCCGCCCGCAACCGGCTGACGCGGGATGAGGCGGTGCGGACCTACACAACGTCCAATGAAACCTTCCTGCGCGACCAGGGCGTGAGCGTGACGGGCACCTTGTCTCGCCAGGAGCGGCTGGCCGAGCAGCGGGCGAGGCTCGAATCGGCGCCGCCGATCATGCGGCCGGTGGTGATGCTGAGCCACACCGACGAGACCGTCATGCGCGGCGCCTGGACCGATTTCGAGCCGGCCGTGCCGGTGACCTCAGCCGGCTTCGTCTGGGCCGCGATCGGATTCTTTCTGCTCGGCGGAATAGTCTCGATGCTCCGTCAACTCATCGGGATCTGGCGAAGGCGGGCGCGAACGCGACGCCTCCAACCGGAAGCATGAGTCTGTAGCGGGACCAGCCCCCAATCATCTTGTCGGACACGCGGCTCACATCGCCTTGATCCGGCCCTCCACCTCCGGGCTCACTGTTCCTTTCGCGGCGACATAGTCGATCACCTGGGTCGCCATCAACACCGCGCCGGCGGCGTCGATCAGGTTTTTGGCGCCCTTGAAGCTCGTATAGCCGTCGCCGCCGGAGGCCATGTAGTCGTTGGTCGCCACCGTGTATGTCCTGGCGGGGTCGAGCGGCTCGGTCCCGACCATGACGGAAACGACCCGTTCGCCGGGCGGCTTGCTGAGGTCAGCCTCGACGGTCATGCCGGACACCTGCGGAAAGCGGCCGGCGACCTCGCGGACCTGACTGAAGCCGTTTTCCAACCCGGCTTGGATCTGCGCGCCGGTAAGTTCCAGCTTGACGGTCACGTTGCCGAACGGAAGCTCGGCCAGGATGTCACCGCGGGTGAGCTTGGCGCCCGCCGGGTATTCCTTGTCGGCGCGGATGCCGCCGCCGTTGGTGATGGCGATGTTCGCCCCGACGGCCTCGCGGGTGGCGTCGGCGATCAGGTTGCCGATCGCCGCTTCCTGGGTGCGCACCGTGGCGCGGCGGCTGTCAAGCGGCGTCGACGTGGCGCCGACCTCGACCTTCAACTCGGTGTCGAGCCTGTCCGTATAGCCCTGCACAACCGCGGCGATCGTCGGGTCCGCGTCGACGGTCGCGGTATCGACGATCCGGAAGGTTGGGCGCCAGGTGATTTCAGTCTGGCCATCCGCCTCGGTTTTGTCGATCGCCACCTCGGTGACCACGACGTAATCGGCCTGGCTGTAGGATTCGGAGAGCGCGGTCCTGCCGTCATAGTAGGTCAGCAGATGCTCGTCGTGTCCAGACAGGACGAGATCGGCGGCGTTATCGCGGACCAAGATCATGTCGACGGCGAGCGGCGTGTGCGTGACGGCGACGACGAAATCCACGCCGGCGTCGCGCAGCGCCGCCGCCTTGGCGCGACCGGTATCGATCGAGGAAGCGAACTTCACGTCGCCGGTGGTCGCCAGGACCGGCGTGTCCTCGGTGGTCAGTCCATAGAAGCCGATCTTCAGCCCTTCGACCTCGACGATCCTCTCGTCGGTCGTGTTGGCCGGCTGGCTGCCGTCCGCTTCACGGATGTTCGAAGAGACGACGGGAAATTTCACCTCCGCCATGCGGGCGCGGAAGATGTCCGGCCCGAAATCGAATTCGTGGTTGCCGGGCGCCATCACATCCACGCCCATCTGATTGAGGATGTCGATGACGTGGGCGCCCTTGTCGATGCCGGACAGGAGCGACGGCGAGATCGTGTCGCCCGAATGGACGAACAAGGTCGGGCCGGCCGCCCGCTCTGCGTTTACGACCGCCGCTAGCTTGGCAAAACCACCGCGGCCCTCGTCCTCCTCCATACGGTCGATGTCGTTTGTCTGCACGAAGCGCAACGTCACCGGCTCGGCGAACGCGGGCGCGAGGGAGAGGGAGAGGGAGAGGGATATTACGGCGGAAGCCGCCGCCGCGGGTCCAGTCATCCTGATCTTAAGCATCAATGATCCTCCGTATAAAGTGGCCCAGACGCATTTCGATCCGCTACAGATCTTCGCCGTGTTCCAATCGATCGGCGAGCGTCCTCACGGCGAAGGCCTCAACCCTGCCTCCCACCTCGTTTCGCGTGACACCGTAGGCCATCACACCCGGCAGCATCGGAATCTCAGCGATCCAGCGACCATCGTCTTCCTGCTCGAACTCGATCGTCAGCACGTTCGCGAACTCCACACCCGCTGATGCGCTTGCATCGAAGAGGCCTTGGCCAGGGCAGCCCGCCCCTCAAATACGCGAACAAACGAGAAGCACAAGCTAGGACTCGCGTTCAGCGTCTCGCGCCTTGCCCTCCCGCATCATCTCCACGAACCGCTCGAACAGATAGCGGCTGTCCTGCGGGCCGGGCGAGGCCTCGGGGTGATACTGCACCGAGAAAACCGGTCGGCCCTTCAACCGGATGCCGCAATTCGATCCGTCGAACAGCGACATATGCGTCTCTTCTATGGTGTCCGGCAGGCTGTCGCGGTCGAGCGCGAAGCCGTGGTTCATGGAGACGATCTCGACCTTGCCGGTCGTATCGTCCTTGACCGGATGGTTCGCCCCGTGGTGGCCTTGGCGCATCTTCGAGGTCTGACCGCCCAATGCCAGGCCGAGGATCTGGTGGCCGAGGCAGATGCCGAAAGTCGGGACGCCGGCGTCCACGATCGTCCGGATCGTCGGCACGGCATATTCGCCCGTGGCGGCCGGGTCTCCGGGCCCGTTTGACAGGAAGACGCCGTCGGGATTGTGGGCGAGCACGTCCGCCGCGCTGGCCGTGGCGGGGAGCACGGTCACGCGGCAGCCCGCTTCGGCGAGCAGCCGGAGAATGTTTCGCTTGATGCCGTAATCCAGCGCCACGACGTGGTGCGGCGCGTCGCCTCGCGTCGTCCCGTAGCCCTGCCCGGGCCGCCACGCTGTCTGATCCCAGCCGAAGCTTTGGCCGGTGGTCACGTCCGGCGCCAGATCGAGCCCGGCCATCGAGGGCAGCGCGGCGGCTTCCTGCTTCAGCGCATCCAGATTGAAGTTCCCGTCGGGATCATGCGCGACCACGCCATTCGGCATGCCATGATCGCGGATGCGCGCGGTCAGCGCGCGCGTATCCACGCCGGCGATGCCGACAATGCCGCGCGCTTTCAGCCATGTATCGAAGTGGCGTGTCGCGCGCCAGCTCGCCGGGTCGGTGATGTCGGCTTTCAGCACGCAGCCGCGCACGCCGGAAGACGCGGCGGCATTCACAGTTTCGTTGTCGTCGTCGTTAGCCCCCACGTTGCCGATATGCGGAAAGGTGAAGGTGATGATCTGGCCGGCATAGGACGGGTCGGTCAGGATCTCCTGGTAGCCGGTCATCGCCGTGTTGAAGCAGACCTCGCCGGCGGCCTCGCCGGTCGCGCCGAGGCCCCTGCCCTCGATCACCGTTCCGTCGTCGAGGACAAGGAGCGCCGTTGCTTTCGGCTCGCTCCAGGGAGGCGTGGTCATCATGGCTCTCGCAAAATGTCGGCCGCCGGTTGCAGGTCGGGGGGCGGCTCTATAATCCGGATAGGGCTGGCGCCGCTCATCGGCGAGCCGCCTAAGTAGTGGCCGCACGGTTTTTGGTCAATTCTGCCCCGATGGAGGTGAGACATGCGCGACGCGGTCAGCGGGGCGCTGAAGGCGGCCATGAAGAGCCGTGACGCGGCGCGCACCGGCGCGCTCCGCCTCGTCAGCGCCGCCATCAAGGAGCGCGACATCGAGGCGCGAGGAAGGGGCCGCGACACGGCTTCCGACGAGGAGCTGCTCGCGGGGCTCGCCAAGATGATCCGCCAGCGCGAGGAATCGGCGAAGATCTACGAGGAGGCCGGCCGGCCCGAGTTCGCCGTCAAGGAGCGGGCGGAGATCGAGGTCATCCGCGCCTTTCTCCCCCGCCAGATGAGCGAGGACGAGGTCCGCGCCGCGGCGCGAGCCGCCATCGCCGAGACCGGCGCCGCATCGGCGCGCGACATGGGCCGGATCATGGCGCTCCTGAAGGAGCGGCATGCCGGAAGCATGGATTTCGGCCGGGCGAGCGCGATGGTCAAAGAACTGCTGGGGTGAGCCAAAGCTACAAACTATGAGATTTTGGGTTTACATATCCATCGTTGTAGGAGCAGGTTATGACCAAAGCGGACGGATTCTACGCCGGATATTTCACCAGCAAGCAAGACAGTGGGCTCGGGTTGCTCGTGCTGCAGGATGGAGTGTTGACGGGAGTTGATGCTGGTGGCGTAAAATTTGACGGGACATACCACATCGAAACCGAAAGCGGCTCAATCGAAGGCGAGGTCACTGTTGACGCGCCGCCGGGCGGGACATTGATTCAAGGTGTTCCCACGGGCGCTTCTGGTCTGACATACAGGACACGTTTTAAGTTTCCTGTCGATCTGACCAGTCAGCCATTCTTGCGGCTCGACACGCCATTTGGGCCAGTGAACGTGAAATTACAAAAGCTGCGTGGGCTAACCCAACGCCTGTTCCGTGCAGTCTCTGCTCGATCATCCGGAGGTAGTCGCAGCATTTTTGAGTGCTGTAGCGACCTTGTTTGCTGCAATTGCAGCGTGGCGCGGACCAAAGTCTGCGGCCAAGCTCGCTGAGGCGCTTCGTCGAGAATCTGAGAAGCAGAATGAGGCGAAGAGGCTTAAGCTCTTTATCTTCACGTCTCTGATGCAGGAGAGAGCCTACCTCGCCTCCACCGAAGCGGTCCGTGCTCTCAACCTTATCGATGTGGTTTTCCACGATTCGAGAGATGTGCGAGAAGCCTGGTCGGACCTGTTTCTGGCGTTCAATCCGGACCATCAAGTTCCGCGCCACGCCGTAGAGGAACGGGTGCGAAGATTACTTCGTGCGACGGCTGAAGACATTGGCATTTCGGACAGCTTGAGAACCGACGACCTTGGGCGAATATATCACCCAACCGCTCTGGCTGAGGAAGAAGAGCTGAGGCGAAGAGAGCGGCAAAATGCCTTGCGACGGTTGCAGGGTGATGTCCCCGCAACCGAAAATGCGGCGGTGAGTCCTGAACTTTGGCCACCCAAACCGGACTGATAGACGGAAGTTCCTGCGTTAGTGTTAGCCGTGCCGCGACGCTGGCGCGAATGCCAAGCTCATTTTCGGTGAATTTTGCTCGAACTTACGGCCGGAATCCTGTTGGAGTCGCATGATGTCGACGTACTCTTGGTTGCGGGAGCGAGTCGGACCGCAGGTGCAAATTGGGGAAATCGAGCGGGTTCCCTCCGGTTCACCCGCAAGGCTTCTCCTGGAGGCCGGGATCAATCCTAACACGCCCAGGGCGGCGGTGGCGCTGGCGCGCCGTCACCTGCCGATGCGCAGTGGTCATCGATTGCTGACGACGCTGCTCCAAGAGCGGCGGGTCGTCGTGGAAGTTCCGGTGGTGGAAGACCTCCCTTTGCTCCTGAGCGAGCTTGCCGCGCTCGACATCAAGGCTTCCGTCTACGATCCACCGAAAGTGAACGTGCGCGCCGTGCGCGAGAAGCTCGGCCTTTCCCAGGACGACTTCGCCGTTCAATATGGCCTTGACGCCTCGACTGTGCGGAACTGGGAGCAGGGCCGCTCCGAGCCGGACAAGGCGGCGCGCATGGCGCTTTGGGTGATCGCCACGCACCCTGACGCGGTCAGGGAAGCTCTGGCCCAGCGGGAAGCTCCGTCGGTGCAATGGGCGGTGTCGCAATAGCAGGCTGGCGCGCTATTGCCGGGCGGACCCCGTCGGCTCACTCCATCGGAGGACGCGCGTGAAATTCCAGCTGGGATGCGAGCTCGCCTACGAGGTCCAGATACCGACGGTCTTCATCATGAGCCTCGAAGCTGCGCGGATCGCCAGCCACGCCGGCTTCCATGAAGCCTTGGCGCTCGATCCGGACCTGCCGCGCAAGACCTATACGCGTCCGGAAACGGGCAACCGGACCTTCAGCTTCGTCGCGCCGGAGGGGCGCCTGTCGCTGAGCTACCAGGCCTCAGTGGACCTGCAGGTCGTCCGGGAAGATCCTGCGGGAATTGCCGAAATCCCAGTGGGAGAGCTGCCGCTGGAGATCGTCCATTACCTGTTTCCGAGCCGCTACAGCCCGTCGGACCGGCTGGCGAACTTCGCCGCGCGCGAATTCGGCTACATGCCGCAAGGGCACGGCCGGGTCACCGCGATCTGCAACTGGATTTATGAGAACCTCGCCTACCAACCAGGCTCCAGCGTGGCGGAAACGTCGGCGGTTGATACGCTGCTGGCGCGGGCCGGCGTGTGTCGGGACTTCGCGCATCTTGGCGTCGCCTTCTGCCGGGCGCTCGGCATCCCGGCGCGGTTTGTGAGCTGCTATGCGCACGGGCTTGAGCCGGCCGATTTCCATGCCGTCTTCGAGGCCTGGCTCGGCGGCCATTGGTGGCTGTTCGACGCGACGCGCCAAGCCTCGCTCGACGGGCTCGTGCGGATCGGCGTCGGCCGCGACGCCGCCGACGTGTCGTTCTCCACCATCTACGGCCAGGTGAAGCCGGCCGGCATGATCATCTGGATCAATCCGGCCGAGGGGGAGATCCCGCCGGCCGAGCGGACGACCGAGGCGGTGCGGACGGGATGAAGCCCCGTCCGCCTGCCTGTCGAGCGAGGCGGGTCAGCCTTTCAGCAGCCCGGCTTTCTTCAGCGCCTTTGAAATGATGGCGCCGGGATCGAAAGCGCTTACCTTTTCCGGCTCGGCTGGGCGCGTCGTGGGACCGCGCCTGCGCGAGAGGGGCACGCTTGGCCTCGCTGGCGGGCGCTCGGTCGCGCCGGCGCCAACGCCTGACACTTTGCCCGGTTCAGAAGGGCGCGTCGCGTCCCGGGTCGCCCGTGCGGCCTTGGCGGCTGTTGGATCGATCAATCCCCAGAACGTCGCGATGCGATAGCTGGATGAGATTCCCGCTTCCAGAATGAACGGGCCGGCGGTCCCGGTCTCCCCGTCGGCGGATCCCGCCTTAATCGGCGTGCCGTGCGCCATTCCGGTGATCGTGAAGGATTCCACCAGCGCTTCGCCGGAAGCATCGCGCCAAACCCGGTGCGGATAGCCGTCCACCTTGTCCTCAAGCGACGGCTTTCCGCCGACGTCGTGGATGTCCGTCCATTGCTTCACCAGCTCATCGGCGTTGACCGGCTGAACCGTCGAGTCGGAGCTGCCGTGCCAGATCGAGACCTTCGGCCAGGGTCCCGCATGCGGCGACGCGCGTCTGACCAGATCGCCCCAGCTCTTGGCCGGGTGGCTCTTGCCCTGGAACATGGATTCCAACGCTTCCGGCAAAGTGCCGGCGGTCCCATAAGGCAGGCCGGCGATGATCGCGCCGCCGGCGAAAACCTCCGGATAGGTCGCCAGCATCACGGCGGTCATCGCCCCGCCGGCGGAAAGCCCGGTAACGAAGGCACGGCTGCGATCCAGCTGATGCTCATCGACGATTCGCTCGATCATCTGCCGGATGGACAGCGCCTCGCCGCTGTCGCGATGGATGTCCTGCGGCACGAACCAGTTGAAACAGGTATTGGCGTTGTTGGCGCGCTGCTGTTCGGGCAGGAGCAGGGCGAAGCCATAGCGGTCGGCCAGCGTCGACCAGCCGGCGCCCGAATCGTAGCCATCCGCCGTCTGCGTGCAGCCGTGCAGCACTACGACCAGCGGCGCGCCGGGTGCGAGCGCGTCGGGCGCATAAGTCCGCATGCGCAAATTGCCGGGATTGGAGCCGAAGCCGGTCACGTCGCGCAGCCGCCCTGCATCGCGGCTCTGAGCGCCGGACGAGCCGGCTTTGGCCGTGACGTTGATGATCTTGTCGAACTGGCGGCGATAGCGCGCCAGCTTCTCAGTCGTCTGTTTCAGCCCGGCCATCGGCTCTCCTTGACAGGACCGGGTGAGACGAAAGGCTCACATTCACGACCCGCGTTCAGCCGAGGTAGGGCGCATCATGCTGCATTGCAATATCAAGTGCTGCACGGCAGCATTGCCAGGAGCCGATGGAACCTTGTTCGAGTTGGCGGAGCCGTTGGGGGGCTGAACTCCCTCCATCTTGCATTCCGCTCTGATGCGGCGCTCATGGCGCCGTGCTGGAAACTGCTATGTTGATCGCCCGTCCCTGTCCCAGACGCCGGCTCGCCTGGGTCGTCGTCGCCCTGGCGGTCTTAGGGGCGTCCGCACTCATTGCGTTCGCTTTGACAGATCCGCGATCCGGTGCTTGGGATATCGTCGCCCTCCTCTCCTCGGTCGAGCGGATGGAGGAGGCAATCGCCTCCTGGGGCATCTGGGCGCCCATCGCCTCCATGCTGCTCATGGTGGCGCACTCGTTCCTGCCGTTCCCAGCCGAAATGCTTGCAGTCGCGAACGGCATGTTGTTCGGCCTGGTCGTTGGAGCGGCGATCACTTGGGCGGGCGCCATGGTGGGCGCGCTGCTGGCCTTTGGGCTCGCCCGCTGGATGGGCCAGGCCTTCGTGCGTCGCAGGATCGGCGAGGAACGATGGCGCAGGGTTGAATCCTGGATGACCGGCCAGGGTGTCAAGGCTCTGCTGCTGGCGCGTTTGACGCCGGTGATCTCCTTCAACCTCGTCAATTACGCGGCCGGGCTTGCCGGGGTCGGCTGGTGGACGTTCACCTGGACCACAGCCGTCGGCATCCTGCCGATCACCATCGCGAGCGTGCTCGTCGGCAGCCATATGGCGGTGATCCCGTGGCAGTTGTGGATCGCACTGGTCGCCGGGGTCGCGGGGCTGATGGTCCTGCACTGGCGGTACCGGAACGTGACGAGCGCGGCGGGGACAGCGAAGGACTCAGGGTAGCGCGCAGGCTTTCACATCAATGAGCCTAGCTGCTCAGATGGAACTATTTTTCTCGAGCGATGTCGATAGCCAAGTGGAAGCACCATGCGCGGCGATCTGTAGTCGACTATTCAAAGCGCCATCTTCGTTTCGCGCCACGTATTTTTCGGAACAAGAAACGCCCATGTCAGCTTCTCCAAATGTCCCCTTTCAAGCAAAGGTTGGACGAACAAGGAGCATATATCATGCGTCAAAGATTATTAGCCGCGGCGGCGTTTGGTGCGCTGTTGACCGCGCCAGCACTTGCCCAGGATGCCGGTGGCGCTGGCATGTTGACATCCGAGGATCGGGCGGAGTTGGGCAGGGTTTTCGAGCAAGCCGGTTTCACTGATTTCCGTCCTGTGAGCGGCGCCAGCGTCTTTCGCGGAATGGGCGCCGACGGCCAGGCCGTGTTCATCGCGGTGGCGCCTGACGCCATGAGCGGAGCTGGCGCGATGGCAGGCGCCACAAGCGGCGATACGACCGACACAGCTGGCGGCGGCATGGAGACGGGGTCCATGGATTCCCAGGTTTTCCAGGCCATGACAGCCGAGGGTCGGACCGTCCTGATCGTAGTTCCACCGGACATGGCGGACATGGGTACAGGCGGCGCCGGCATGACTGGCGGCGGCATGGATGCTAGCGGTGCGACAAGCGGCAGCACGACTGGCGGCAGCACGACCGGCGGCGGCAGCACGACTAGCGGAAGCACCACGACCGGCGGCAGCACCACAACGGACGGCAGCACGGATGCGACGGGCGCCACGAGCGGTTCGACCAGCGGCGCAGCAACGGGCGCCGCTGCAACGGGCGCCGCTGCAACCGGCGCCACAACGAGCGGCGCCACAACGAGCGGAACGACGGCCACCGGTGCGGCTGGCGTCGAGGAGAGCGGTGAGCAGAAGCAGAACGACGGCCAGGACCAGGGCTCCGCCACCAGCAGATCCGATGGCAACACTGCCAGCGAGGGGGGTGGCGACGCCAGCGAGACCGGCGGCGGTGGCGGCGGCGGCGGCACTGACGGCAACACCGCTAGCGAAGGCGGCGGCGATGTCGGTGGCGGCGGCGGCGGTAACAGCGGCGGCGGTTCCGGCGGTAGCGGTTCCGGCGGCGGCGGCT
The DNA here is from genome assembly GCA_013812985.1 of Hyphomicrobiales bacterium. The sequence goes on from JACCSN010000909.1 coordinate 18,218, forward strand.
CGGGCGGCGGCGGCTCGGGCGGCGGCGGTTCCAGCGGTGGCGGTTCCGGCGGTGGTGGCGGCTAACGAGCCGGAACGACGGAAAGGCGTCACCGGTCAGCCGAGCGCCCTTCGCATCGTTAGGCCCGCCTTCCTGGCGGGCCTTCACTCACGGTTAGCCCTGCCGAGCGGACTGTGTTTTCGCCTTGTTATGGTCTCCTAAATGTGAGGTGCGCGGTCCGACCGTTGCGGCATCACGCGCCCACCTTGAACGAGCGGTGATTCTAACCGCATATAAGGGAAAGGATTCCTGGCCGAAAAACCGATGCGCTTTTCGCCTCATTTCCTCGACGACATTCGCGCCCGCATCACGATTTCGCAGGTGGTCGGTCGGCGGGTCTCCTGGGACAAGCGGAAGTCCAATCCCGGCCGCGGCGATTTCTGGGCCTGCTGCCCGTTCCATGGCGAGAAGTCGCCCTCCTTCCACGCCGAGGATCGCAAGGGCCGCTACCATTGCTTCGGCTGCGGCGTGTCCGGCGACCATTTCACCTTTCTCGTCGAGCAGGAGGGACTGACCTTCCCGGACGCCGTCGCCCAGCTCGCGGCGGAGGCCGGCATCCCGCTGCCGGAGCGCGATCCCGAATTGGAGAAACGCGAGGAACAGCGCGCCAGCCTCCATGACGTGCTGGAGAAGGCGGCTCGGTTCTTCGAAGCCGCGCTGCAGAGCGCCGACGGCGGCAAGGCCCGCGCCTATCTTCGCGAACGCGGCCTCGCGCCGGAGATCCAGAACCGCTTCCGCATCGGCTACGCGCCGGCGAGCCGCAACGCGCTGAAGGAGCACCTGGCGAATGCCGGCATTTCCCAGGAGCAGATGATCGAGGCCGGGCTTCTCGTCGCCGGCGAGGACATTCCCGTCTCCTACGACCGTTTCCGCGACAGGATCATGTTCCCGATCACCGATTTCCGCGGCCGCATCATCGCCTTCGGCGGGCGGGCGCTCAGCCCCGACGCGCAGGCCAAATATCTGAACTCGCCGGAGACGGCGCTCTTCCACAAGAGCCACGTCCTCTTCAACGGCCAGGCGGCGCGCGCCGCCGTGCGAAAAGGCGGCCATGTCGTAGCGGTGGAGGGCTATATCGACGTCATCGCCTGCGTGGCGGCCGGCTTCGAAGCCACCGTCGCCCCGCTCGGCACCGCGCTGACCGAGGACCAGCTCCGGCTGCTCTGGCAGATGGCCGACGAGCCGATCCTCTGCTTTGACGGCGACGAGGCTGGGCTGAAGGCCGCGTTTCGCGCCATCGACGTGGCGCTGCTGCTGCTCAAACCCGGCAAGAGCCTGAAATTCGCCCTGCTGCCGGAGGGCCAGGATCCGGACGACCTCGTTCGCCAACAGGGCCCGGAAGCGTTCCGGGGCGTGCTCGCCGCGGCGAAGCCGCTGGTCGACGCACTTGTGATGCGGGAGGCTCGCGGCGTCGATCTCTCCACCCCGGAACGCCGCGCCGGGCTGGAGCAGTCGCTCAGGGCCGCCGTGGCGACGATCGGCGATACGGATGTCCGTCGGCACTATGACGTGGCCATTCGCGAACGCGTGGCCAAGCACTTTGGCGGCAGCCCGAATCCGCGCCGTAGATTTGAGCCGCGCCGCGATTGGGGGCAGCGCGGCAAGTTCACCGCGGAACCCGCAGGTCCGTCGCCGAGTCTCCTGGCGAATGCGCTTGTCCAGGCCGGCGGACGCGCAAAATCCGCCGGAACTCCGCTCGGCGATGCCGTCCTTCTCGGCATCGTAATCCTGCACCCTGAAATCGGGCTGGAACGCCTGGAAGCGCTCGCCGACAGCCGTTTCTCCGGTGCGGCGAGCCAGGCGCTTGCGGGTTCCCTCGCCATGATCCTTGCGGAACAACCGGATCTCGCGCCGGCCGAAATGCAGGCGGCGCTTGAAAAGGCCGGCCATGCGGATGCGCTCGGCGCGATCCTGGAGAAGCTCCGCCGATCCGGCCTCGCCAATCTCGTCCACATCGACGCGGAGCGAGCCGCCGCCATCTGGGACGACGCGGCCCACTTGCGCCTCCGCGCCGGAACGTTATCTATCGAGCATCAGGCAGCCGCGACAGCGCTCGGGCGCGACACGAGCAATCTTAGCCTCAGTCGGCTGCGGGATATCCAGGAGCAAGTGAGCCGCAGCCTCCGTCCGGACGAGCAAAACGAGACGGGGACGGCGGTGATCGTGCATCCATTCAAGGGGCGCTGACCGCCGGTTGCCGAACCGGGCGGCTCGGCGCTTTTGGCAGTGGCGAGATACAGAGCGCAGGTTCTAGGTTAAGGCGGTCGTAACAAGGCTCCCTTAAGTCCTAGCACGCTCCTCTCAAAATGGCGCAGCCGACGGCGCGAGGGCTGCGGAGAACCGATCAGATGGCGACCAATACACAGAACGCGGCCGAGACCAAGGACGAAGCTCCGGAGGCGCCGCCCCAGGACGGGCCGCTCCTTGACCTTTCCGACGCCGCCGTCAAGCGGATGATCAAGGAAGCCAAGAAGCGCGGCTACGTCACCGTCGACGAGCTGAACTCCGTGCTGCCTTCCGAGGAGGTCACCTCCGAGCAGATCGAGGACACCATGTCGATGCTCTCCGACATGGGCATCAACGTGGTGGAATCGGACGAGCAGGAGGAGGGGGAGGCGGAGCCCCGCGAGGAGGAGCCCGAGGAGGAACCGGAAGGCCGCGAGCTGATGGAGGCCGGCCCCACCGCCGTCGCCAAGAAGACCGGCAAGCGCGAGCCGACCGACCGCACCGACGATCCCGTCCGCATGTATCTGCGCGAGATGGGCTCGGTGGAGCTCCTGTCGCGCGAAGGCGAGATCGCCATCGCCAAGCGAATCGAGGCCGGCCGCGAGGCGATGATCGCGGGGCTTTGCGAGAGCCCGCTCACCTTCCAGGCCATCATCATCTGGCGCGACGAGCTGAACGCCGCCAACGTGCTCCTGCGCGACGTGATCGACCTGGAAGCCACCTATGCCGGGCCGGACGCGAAGAAGCCCGAGATCGCCGTTCACGCCCCGCCTGCCGCCAATGGCGGAGCCGCCCCGGGCGCGGCGCAGGCGGTCGGGGCCGGGTTGGTTTCCGCGGACGACGAGGCCCCAATCCCGACGCCGGAAGGCGACCCGGACGATGAGGAGGATTTCGAGAACGCGATTTCGCTTGCCGCAATGGAGGCGGAGATCAAGCCGCGGGTGCTCGAAACCTTTGATCGCGTGGCGGAGAATTACAAGAAGCTGCGCAAGCTTCAGGACGCCTTCGTCTCCGAGGCGCTGCAGAGCCGGTCGCTGTCGCCCGCCCAGGAGAAGCGGTCGAAGAAGCTGACCGACGAGATCATCATCGACGTGAAGTCGCTGTCATTGAACCAGGCGCGCATCGAGAGCCTGGTGGAACAGCTTTACGACATCAACAAGCGTCTGATCTCCTTTGACGGGAAGCTGATCCGCCTGGCGGAATCGTATGGCGTGGACCGCTCCGAGTTCCTGTCGCATTATCGCGGCCAGGAACTCGACCCGCAATGGACCCGGCGCGTCGCGCGGCTTACCTCGCCGGGCTGGAAGGAGTTCTGCGCCCGCGAGAAGGACGACATCCAGGGATTCCGCTCCGAGATCCAGCAGCTCGCCGCCGCCACCGGCCTGGAGATCAAGGCCTTTCGCGACATCGTTCACAAGGTGCAGAAGGGCGAGCGCGAGGCGCGCCAGGCCAAGAAGGAGATGGTTGAGGCGAACCTCCGGCTCGTCATCTCCATCGCCAAGAAATACACCAATCGCGGCCTGCAATTCCTCGATCTGATCCAGGAAGGCAATATCGGCCTGATGAAGGCGGT
>JACCSN010000936.1 GCA_013812985.1 Hyphomicrobiales bacterium
GACATCGCCTGGATCGATCTTGTGCACCCGACCGACGAAGAGGAGGACCATGTCGAGCGGCTGCTCGGCATCGAGATCCCCACCCGCGAGGAGATGGCCGAGATCGAAATCTCGTCGCGCCTCTACCGGGAGAGCGACGCCCTCTACATGACCGCGAGCATCCTGCTAGGGGCCGACACCCCGACCCCGCAGAACCACCCGGTCACCTTCATCCTCACGCACGGCCGCCTGGTCACGGTGCGCTATTCGGAGCCGAGCGCGTTCCGCAATTTCGTCCGCCAGGCGGGCAAAGCCGACACCGACCTGAAAAGCGCCGACGGCATCTTCGTCGCGCTCATGGAGGCGGTGATCGACCGCACGGCCGACATTCTCGAGAAAGTCGGCGCCGAGATGGACGCGGTGTCGCGCGGCGTCTTCCAGGCCGAGGAGAACGGCAAGGTCAGCAAGGATTTCAAGGCCGTGCTCAAGCGGATCGGGCAGAGCGGCGACCTCAACTCCAAGGTTCGCGAAAGCCTGGTCAGCATCGGCCGGCTGGTGAATTTCCTCGGCGCCGAATGCGGCGACCGCCATCCGGGCCTGCGCGATTACACCGAGACGATGGCGGCCGACATCCGCTCGCTCACCGATCATTCGTCCTACGTCGCCGGGACGACCGTCTTCCTGCTCGACGCGACGCTGGGCCTCATCAACATCGAGCAGAACGCCATCATCAAGATCGTTTCGGTGGTGTCCGTCCTCATCATGCCGCCGACGCTGATCGCCAGCATCTACGGCATGAACTTCGAGTTCATGCCGGAGCTCGACTGGCGGATCGGCTACCCGCTGGCGCTGCTGGCCATGGTGGTCGCGGCGGTGATCCCCTTCTGGTATTTCAAGCGGCGCGGCTGGCTTTGAGCCGGCTTCAACCCAAAAAACGCGAAACTCTCCGCGGCATGACAGCCGGCCCGAGCAGCTTACGCCCCGCGAATGCGCGAATATCCGTCCCGACGGTTGATTTCCTCCCTCATTCCGTCCTTTTCTAGAGCCTCGTGGGGCTGGACCGGATGTCCGGCCTCGAACCGTTCCTCAGGGAGGTTGTTCCATGCATTTGAAAAGAACGATGAAAGCTGCGCTGGTCGGCGTCAGCCTGGCGGCGCTCGCCGGCTTCGGCGCGCAAGCCAAGACGCTGGTCTATTGCTCCGAAGGCAGCCCCGAAGGCTTCGATCCTGGCCTCTACACGGCCGGCACCACCTTCGACGCCTCGTCGCGCCCGGTCTATAACCGGCTCGTCGAGTTCGAGCCCGGCACCACCAACATCCAGCCGAGCCTGGCTGAAAGCTGGGAGATCTCCGACGACGGCCTTGAATACACATTCAAGCTCCGGCCGGGCGTGAAATTCCAGGAAACCGAGTTCTTCACGCCGACGCGCGACATGACCGCCGACGACGTGATCTTCTCCTTCGAGCGCCAGCTGAAGACCGACAATCCGTGGAATCAGTATGTCGCCGGCGCGAGCTGGGAGTATCTGAACGGCATGGGCTTCGCCGAATCCAAGGCCGAGGACGGAACCGTCACGCCGGGCCTGATCAAGAACATCGAGAGGGTCGACGACCTGACGGTGAAGTTCGTCCTCAACACTCCGGAAGCGCCGTTCCTGGCCAATCTCGGCATGGACTTCGCTTCCGTCATGTCGAAGGAATACGCAGACAAGCTCGCGGCCGACGGCGCGATGGACCAGCTTAACCAGCAGCCGCTGGGGACCGGCCCGTTCGAGTTCGTCGCCTATCAGCCAGACGCCGTCATCCGCTACCGCGCTCACGACGGCTACTGGGGCGGCAAGCAGCCGGTCGACGACCTGGTCTTCGCCATCACTACCGACGCCGCGGTCCGCATGCAGAAGCTGCAGGCCGGCGAATGCCACGTCATGCCGTATCCGAACGCGGCCGATGTCGAGGCGCTGAAGGCTGATCCGAACCTCCAGGTCATGGAGCAGGAAGGCCTGAACGTCTCCTATCTGGCCTACAACACGACGCAGGCGCCGTTCGACAAGCCGGAGGTCCGCAAGGCGCTCAACATGGCCATCAACAAGGAAGCCATCGTCGACGCCGTGTTCCAGGGCGCCGCCACGCCGGCCAAGAACCCGATCCCGCCGACCATGTGGTCCTACGACGAAACCGTCCAGGACGACGCTTACGATCCGGAGGCGGCGAAGAAGATGCTGGCCGACGCCGGCGTCACCGACCTCGACATGAAGGTCTGGGCGATGCCAGTGGCGCGTCCCTACATGCTGAACGCCCGGCGCGCGGCCGAACTGATCCAGGAGGATTTCTCCAAGATCGGCGTCGACGTGGAGATCGTCTCCTACGAATGGGCCGAATATCTGGAGCGCTCCAAGGACCCGACCCGTGACGGCGCGGTGATCCTCGGCTGGACCGGCGACAACGGCGATCCGGACAACTTCCTCCACACCCTGCTCGGCTGCGCCGCGGTCGGCGGCAACAACCGCGCGCAATGGTGCAACGAGGAGTTCGACAAGCTCGTCAACGACGCCAAGAAGCTGTCCGACCAGGCCGAGCGCACCAAGCTCTATGAGCAGGCGCAAGCCGTCTTCAAGCGCGAGGCGCCGTGGGCGACGCTCGACCATTCGCTGGTCGTGATGCCGATGAGCAAGAAGGTCTCAGGCTATGTGATGAGCCCGTTCGGGCATCATTCCTTCGCGGGTGTGGATATCGCGGAGTAACGAAGCAAACAAAACGGCCGGCGGCGCGCTTTTCGCCGCCGGTCGTTCAAGGAGGCACAAATGACGGAATTGCTCGAGAAGGCGATTAGCGGGCTGCGCGAGTTGCCGGAGCCCGAGCAAGACATCCTAGCCGAATTCATCTCCAGCATCGTCGCGGAGCGCAAGTTCGACCGCTTATTGGAAAGCCCCAAGTCCCTCGAAGTTCTTCATAAAATGGCTGACGCGGCACTTGAAGAAGATCGTCGTGGTGAGACCCGCGATATCGAAGAACTCTGGCGTTGAGGAGCCGAACAACCGAAGAGTTCTGGACCGCATTCCGTAATTTACCGAAGGACCGTCAGGAACATGCGCGCGAGGTTTTTCAACTCTGGCGCAGCCATCCTTTTCATCCAAGCCTGCATTTCAAGAGCATCGCAGGACAGAAACGGTTGGTCTCGGCTCGGATCGGACGCGGTTGGCGCGTTGTGGGTGCGCGGTACGGTGACCTGGTCGTCTGGTTCTGGATCGGCCCGCACCACGAATACGATAAGCTGATCGGCCGTCGCTAGATGCTCCGCTTCCTCCTCAGCCGCCTCGCCGTCCTCATCCCGACCTTCCTCGGCGTGTCCATCATCGCCTTCTCCTTCATCCGGCTCCTGCCCGGCGACCCGGTCGCGCTGATGGCGGGCGAGCGCGTCATGTCGCCGGAGCGGCACGCCGAGATCTCGCGTCAGCTCGGCTACGACCGGCCGCTCGTCATCCAATATCTCGACTATCTCGGCGGCATCGTCACCGGCGACCTCGGCAATTCCATCGTCACCAAGCGGCCGATCCTGGGGGAATTCTTCACGCTCTTCCCCGCGACGCTCGAATTGTCGCTCTGCGCCATTTTCTTCGCCGTGCTGCTCGGCATCCCAGCCGGCATCATCGCGGCGGTGAAGCGCGGCTCGTTCTTCGACCAGTCGGTCATGGGCGTGGCGCTCGTCGGCTATTCCATGCCGATCTTCTGGTGGGGCTTGCTCCTCATCATCCTGTTTTCCGGCGTTCTGCAATGGACGCCGGTCTCCGGCCGCATCTCGCTGCTTTTCTTCTTCCCGCCGGTCACCGGCTTCATGCTGATCGACTCGCTGCTCTCCGGCCAGGCAGGCGCGTTCCGATCGGCGCTCAGCCACCTGGTCCTGCCCACGATCGTGCTCGGCACGGT
>JACCSN010000991.1 GCA_013812985.1 Hyphomicrobiales bacterium
GCGGCGAGTGAGGCGGCGAGCCTGACGAGGTCAGCCTGACGGTGCGTGTCGGTCTTGGCGAACAGGTGCAAGAGGTGGGTTCTTGCGGTCGTGAGGCCGATGCCCAATTCGCGCGCCGACTCCGACAGGGTCATGCCCGTGGCGATATGCGAGAAGAGGCGGGCTTCCATCGCGGTCAGGTCGAACAGCGCCGCCAGCGCCTGGCTCGGGGCGGCGATCGGAGAGGTCGCGGGCGCCACGAACACAGCGGCGGCGGCGCTCGGCTTCAGGCCGGAGCGGATCGCCCCATGCTGAAGCGGCAGGACGTGCAGGACACAGGGCGACCCGTCGGCACGCGGCGCCGGGATGCCGAAGCCGCGCCTGCCGATCGCGGCTTCATTGTCGGCCGCCTGACGGACGGCCAGACGCAGCGCGGCGGCAGCAGCGGGTCGCGGCGTCTCGAGCATGCCACCCTTCGAACGGATCGGGTCGCCGGCGGCGAGCATCGTCTCCGCCGCCTTGTTGGCATGAACGATGCGCAGGTCGGCGTCGACGAGGACGACGGCCGCGGCGAGCGTATCGAGCGCCGACTGGAACGTCGCGGCGACGACGCTCTTGAGGTCGAGCATTCTGCTGATCGCCATCGCGCGCTGGAGATGCGGGATAAGGAGGCGAGCCGCGTCGACCTCGCGCTCGCAGATCGCGCCGGCGGAAACATGTCGGGCCATGGCGATGGAGCCGATCGTCCCGGGCTCCCGCGCGAGCACAAGGGCCATGACGTCGTTCAGCCCCTGCGGGGTCGCCCATTCGCGATAATATCGGCTATCTCCCCACTCCGAGCGGGGCCGCATCCGCGAAAGGACGGCGGGCTCGTCGATGGGGTGACTGTTGATCCTTACGACGCCACCCCATTGCTCGACGATCTCCGCGCCATATTGCTTCATGCTGTCGAGCCAGGGGGGCTCTATGCCGGTCGTGACATCAAGAAGCGCCTCGCCGGACGGCAGCGCCATGACGGTCATGGCGGCGTTGCTGAAATCGAGCGCTACTCGCAACTCCGTCAGCGTCGCCGGCCAGCGCTAGGGATCGAGCGCGCAATCGTAGATCGACCCTATCAGCCCCGACAGCATGTCGGGAGCGACGGCCCTCGACATCGCGGGTCCCTCCTGCCCATCGGGCGCGCGCCCAAGGTAACGCAGGATCGCCAGCCGGTCAAAAGCCCGGATCTCAGCTTAGCCGACCCGCAGATCAGACCATTGGGCGCGCTTCAGGCGAACACGAGAAACAATGCGCGCCTCCACCGTTTGGTGGATTTCCAGCGGATCGTTCCGCCGTAAGCACGGGCGTGAAACGGTGCGAGCTGTGCATGCAGCGGCAAGCTCAAACAGCGTCGCGCGAAGTCGAATTTGAGCGCGTGTAGCTTCATCCAGGAGAAATGCGTCATGGCCAGCACGAATGACAGCGACGACATCGACGCTACGGTCAACAGTGGCGATCTGACGATCGACGGCCTGCTCACCGAATATCACTGGTCATCCTTCGCGCGGTCGTTCTTCGCCTTCGCGATCCCCGACAACGAGACCGATTACGAAGATTCGCGCGACCTGCTGATCGATAGCTACCCTGACGACAACCACAATTTCGTCACCACCATGCCGGCCTTCATGGTCACGGGCATTCGCACGGCGATCAAGGAATACGAGAACATCCTGAACTTCGCGATCCCTGAAAGCGCCGACAACAGCATCGACACGCAGCTGCGCTACGGGCTCATCACCAGCGACACCGAGCACGACGTGCCGCCGCCGGCGTACGCCTGGGTACCGCAGGACGACGGCTTCACCTCTGAGCAGGAGAATTGGAAGTCGGGAGACACATTCTGGAACTCCAACCGGTTCTCCGTCTCCAACAATCCCGGCGGGACGCTGGTCGGGACCTATCAATACCATACAATCCTGCACGAGACCGGGCATGCTCTGGGGCTCAAGCACGGGCACGAAGCGGAGCATGGCAACGCCGCGCTCCCGGCGGCGTGGGATTCCATGGAATTCACGGTGATGACCTATCGGAGCTTTGTCGGACAAGTTCTAGATGCAGATGGCGATGGAAAAGATGACGGGTATACGGTTACGGCCGGAGACTACGCTCAGACATTGATGATGCTCGACATTCGGGCGCTGCAACACCTCTACGGTGTCGACTTCACCACCCAATCGAGCGATACCGTCTACAGGTGGGATACACAGGGAAAATACTTCATCAATGGCGCCGAGCAGTGGGACACCGCCACGAACACCATATTCCTGACCATCTGGGATGGCGGCGGCGTCGACACCTACGACTTCTCCGCCTTCACGACCAATCAGTTCATCGATCTCGCCCCCGGAGTCAATAACGATACGCTTCGGGGCGGCCTTGGCAACGACCGCCTGACCGGCGGCGAGGGCAACGACACGCTCCGGGGCGGGCTGGGCAGCGACACTTTCTTCGGCGGCATCGGCAACGACGGATCGAGACCGGCCGCGGCGGCGACACGGGCGTCAATGGCGAAGCCGGCGACGACACGCTGATCGGCTCCAACGACGCCGAATGGTTCAACGGCGGCGCCGACAACGACCGAATTTTCGCCTATGGCGGCGCCGACACGTTGCACGGCGAGGACGGCGCCGACATCTTGCGGGCGGGGCTCGGCGACGACTACATGGACGGCGGCGCGGGCGCCGACATATTCCGCTTCGAGGCGGGAGCGGGAGCGGATCGGATCGCCCGGTTCGACGCCGACCGGGCAGGCGGGCAGGACCGGATAGACCTGTCGAGCTTCGGATTCGGCAGCTACGACGCGATGCTGGCGGCCGGCGTGACGATCGCCCCGTCAGGCGTCGATACGGTGCTCGACCTGGAGACCGGAAACCCGGTGGTCACGCTCCTCGGCATGGTGCGCTCGGCCATCGACGCGTTCGACTTCGTCTTCTGAGAAGCCGCGCGGCAAGGCCGGTCAGTGAGGGAGCACGGGCCTTGAACCCCGGCTACCGGCCGCGCTCCGCGAACCCTTCCGTCTCGATTCCGTCATGGTCATAGGAATAAATCCCTTGACTCCCGTACGGTGATCGTGTAGGGTTCAGGCATGGTCGAACTGTTGCGTTCGGCGACACGCTTCAAAAATCCTGGACATCGGCATGAACGTTGAGCGCGGCGCGGAGGGCGTGGCGTGCGGATGGCGTGGCGTGGCGTGAAGTCGCGCGCGCTCGGCGGCGTGGGCGTCTGGCAGGTAGATGCGGATTTCGAATTCGGGATTAGTTGTTCCCGGAATAGGGTTTCGCACCCTCTCCCGACCCTCCGACAAGTCGGAGGGCCACCCTCTCCCGCGGGGCGGGAGAGGGGGATGCGCGCCAACGGGCAGGGGGCTCGGCATGAGGCTAGGGTTGCATGGTGCAGGTGAGCCCGAGGCTTTGCCGCTCCTTGAGCATGGGGCGCCCTCGTCCGATCCTCCGACACGTCTGATGGCCACCCTCTCCCGCCCCTTCGACAGGCTCAGGACAAGGGGAGAGGGGAGGCAGGCCG
>JACCSN010000017.1 GCA_013812985.1 Hyphomicrobiales bacterium
CCGCACCGGCGTGCTCCTCTCCAACGCGCAGGGAGAGGCGGTCGCCTATGCGCTGTTCAACCTGCAGGACCGCGGCGCCATGATCATCGACCCCGGCACGCGCGTCTATGCCGGCATGATCGTCGGCGAGCACACCCGCGCCAACGACCTGGAAATCAACGTGCTGAAGGGCAAGCAGCTCACCAACATCCGCGCCTCCGGCAAGGACGAAGCCCTCATCCTCACCCCCCCGATGCGCCTCTCCCTGGAGCGCGCCCTCTCCTATATCGAGGAGGACGAGCTGGTGGAGGTGACGCCCAAGAGCATCCGACTGCGGAAGAAGCTGCTCGATCCGAACGACCGGAAGCGGGCGGAACGGGCGAAGACGGCGGCGGCCTGAGGCGCCACGGCTTGCTGGCAAGCGACGGTAGTGATTTCTATCTAGGCAACCGCACACTTCGGCGAGAGCTGGATGCTGGATCTGCCATCCGCTTCGGAACTGTCCCGGGGAACCGGGGCCAAGGGCGTCGAGTACCCGCCCGACATGACGTTGGTCCGGCGGCGGCCCATCTCGCATCTCGGACCCGCCGATGGTGCGCCGCTCGCCTGGCTGATGTCCGGCGCCGCGGCGGATGGCGGGCCGGCGGAGCTTCTCGACGGCCTGATCGCTCGACTGGTCGCGGCCGGCGTCCCGATCGAACGCGCCACGCTGCACATGTCGATGTTGCACCCGCAGCTCCTCGGCGTCACGGCCAACTGGCGCGCCGACCTCGGCGTCTATGACGAGGTCGAGGTGCACGCGCACGTTCGCGAGACGGCCGAGCACCTGACGAGCCCGTTGCGGACGCTGATCGAGGATCGCCGATCGGTCCGCGTCGATCCGCGGGACGACTCGGCCGCCTCCACCTATCCGATCATGAAATCGCTCGCCGCCGCCGGCTACACCGACTACTGGGGTTTTGCGCTGAAGGAGGCGGAGGGCCGCTACACGCTGATGACGCTGGCGACGACCGCGCCGGGCGGCTTTTCCGATGCGACGGTCGAGACGGTGGAGGCTCTCCTCCCCGCCTTCGCCCTGAACGTCGAGATCGTCTCGCGCGGCAAGGTCGCGGAGAACGTCCTTGACGCTTATCTCGGCCGCCGCAGCGGCAAGCGGGTTCTGGCTGGCGAGATCAGGCGCGGCTCGGGCGAGACGATCGATGCCGTGATCTGGATGTCCGACATGCGCGATTTCACCGGGCTCTCCGATACGATTGACGCCGCCGACATGATCCTGCTTCTTAACGCCTATTTCGAATGCCTGGTTGAGGCGGTCGGTGCGACCGGCGGCGAGGTCCTGAAATTCATCGGTGACGGAATGCTCGCGATCTTTCCGATATCCGCGGCGCACTCCGCCCACGCCGCCGCCGCCGCCGCTCTTGACGCGGCGCGACAAGCCGTGACCGCCGTGACGGCGCTGAAGGTGGCTGTGCCCGGCCCGGCAATCGTCGAACCCGCCGAGAGATCCCTCGACATGGCGATCGCGCTGCATCGCGGCTCGGTCTTCTTCGGCAATATCGGTTCGAAGGACCGCCTCGACTTCACCGTCATCGGGCCGGCCGTCAATCTCGCCGCCCGCGTCGAGCCTCTGGCGAAGGAGGTCGGGCGACGGCTGCTCTTGACGCAGCAGGTCGCCGCGCTGATCGACGAGAAGCTTGAGCCTCTCGGTGAGTTTGGCTTTCGCGGCGTCGCAGGCAAGGTGTCGCTCTACGCCGCCGCCGAGCAGCGCGTCGTGACTTGACGCCGTTCATGAGGTGGAGCCCATGAACGCGGGCTCAAGGCGATATCGTGGATTCTGCCACGGCGAGAGGTGGCCGGCACGGCTAGGATCGGCGCGCCGAGGGAACACAAGGAATCAGCCGATGTCGGAGAAAGAGGCTGCCAAGCCGCCGCTCACCGCCCCCTTTCGCGTGGAATCCGTCCCCTGGGAGGAGTGGTCGCACGGCGGCCGCTTCGGCAGCCGCTTCCGCGCGCTGGGCGCCCATGGCGGCGCCACGCATGTCGGCGTGGTCCTGGAGGAGCTGCCGCCCGGCAAGCAGTCCTGCCCGCTCCATTTCCACATGCTGGAAGAGGAGCAGATCTGGTTCCTGGAAGGGAGCGCGACGCTCAGGCTTGGCGAGGCGAGCCACGCGGTTGCCGCCGGCGATTACGTCGTCTTCCCGGCCGGCCAGAAAGCGGGCCATTGCCTCATCAATAACGGCCAAGACGTCTGTCGCTTCCTCATCATCGGCGATCGCAACCCCAACGACGTGATGGTGTATCCCGATTCCGCCAAAGTCCGCGTGCGGCTCTTGGACGAGAACTACCGCCGCTCCGCCACGGTGGAGTATTGGGAGGGCGAGGAGGGCGAACCGTGAGTTGGAAAGGCGGCTCGGCGAAACGTTGAGAGTTCCGATCTTCAAGAGCTGCTCGCGGTCTGACGTTCCGAGCATCGCTTCGCGCTTTAGGAGAGCCGCCGCGCGCGTCGCCGACGGCGTCGTCGTTGGGTAAAACCATTCCCCTGTGACAACCTCGGGCCAAGGAGGCCAAGGGCCTGAAGACTTGCCGGGAACCATCGTTAAAAGCGGAAATTGATCGAAAGCAAGACGCGACGCTGTCGAAGCGCGATCGTTTGACGACGCCGAACCAGGAGAATGGGACAATGGCCGGACAGTCGAAGGCGCGGAAGGACACCGTCGAGCGGGTCATGCACGAGTTCAAGCATGGCGAGCTGAAACAGCCCGGCGGCCGCAAGGTCAAGGACCCCAAGCAGGCCATTGCAATCGCCTTGCACGAGGCCGGCGCCTCCAATCAGGAGAGCCCGGAGAAGAACCGACAGAATCTGAGGAAAACGAAAGCCAAGGAGCGCAAAGGTGAGACCGGCAAGGACGCCGCCGAGGGACGCGGCGGGGCGGGCGCGAATGGCGGCTCCAAAGGCGTGAAAAGCAAAGCCGAGCTCTACGACGAAGCCAAGAAGCGCGACATCCCGGGCCGTTCCAAGATGGACAAAGCGCAGCTTGAACGCGCTCTCGCCAAATAGGGCTCAGGCCGAAGCCCGCTCGCGCTTCGCCAAGACATCCTCCAGGCTCGTGCCGAAATCCTGCAGCATGATGATCGCGGCGTTCCGCCCGGGCGCGCCGGACACCGAGCCGCCCGGATGCGTCGTCGCGCCCGTCTGGTAAAGGCCCTTGATCGGCATGCGGTGCTGCGCCCAGCCGGGCGCTGGCCTGAGCCCCGCCGCCTGGGCCGGGATTTGCGCGCCGCCATGGCAGGAGCCGTGCCAATTGTGCGGGTTGACCCGCTCCAGATCGAGCGGGCTCAGGATCGCCCCGGCGAGGATTTTGTCGTCCGTCATGCTCGGGAAGTAGCGCCGGAGGTGATCGAGATGGGCGCCCGCGACGTCGTCCTTGATCGCGTCCCAATGCGCCGCCCCCTCCTTCAGCTCATATGGCCCGAAGCCCACCACCTTCAGCGTGTGGCGGCCTTCCGGAGCGCGCGACGGGTCGGCGGCGCTGGTGACGATGACGAGGAGCGGCGGCTCGTCGGTCCTGACCGCGCCGCGGGCCATGTCGTAGCCGAGCCGCAGCGCATGATCGACGCTCGGCATGATGCCCACCGCGGAGGGGTTGAACGGCCCGTCCGGGCCGTTTACGGCCAGTGGCTCGGTGACGGCGTAATGGGCGGCGAACATGGCCACCCCGGCCTGCCAGGTCTCTACGCTCTCGACGAAATCCGCGCCCCAGACATCCGCCGGCGCCATGTCGACCAGATGCTTCACATGGATGGTCGAGAGTACCGCCCGCTTCGCCCGATGGCTCGACCCGTCGGCGCAGGTCACGCCGCGGCAGCTTCCAGCCTCGACGATCAGCCCGGTCACGCTCTTGCCCGTCAGAATCTGCCCGCCATGCGCCTCGATCACCCGGGCGAGCGCGTTCGGCAGCGCCTGCGAGCCGCCCTTCGGCACCGCCCAACTCCAGCGCTGCCGGCCGGCCACGACCGACCAGGCGAGCCGGCCCGACATCGGCTGGTCGGGCGGGACCATGGTCATGAAGGCCATCCACAGCATGAAGGCGCGCACCTGCTCGCTCTCGAAGCGGGCGCGGATGACCTCCCAGGCGGAGAGCGCCATCCGCCGCTGCCAGATCCGGCCTTTCGGGTGCGCGTTGAACCGCTCGAGGAGC
>JACCSN010000048.1 GCA_013812985.1 Hyphomicrobiales bacterium
AGGCGATCCAGCTCTGGATGCCGAAAAGCTGCGTCCCTTTCGTCCTGAGAGCGGCCGGCGTGCGCTCTGAATGGGCGATGCCGCGCCCCGCCGTCATCCAGTTCACCGCGCCCGGCTCGATGGCCTGCTCCGTCCCCAGCGAATCGCGGTGGTCAATCGCGCCGGTGAAAAGGTAGGTGACGGTGGCGAGCCCGATATGCGGATGCGGTCGCACGTCGAGGCCGTTGCCGAGCAGGAACTCCGTCGGGCCCATCTGGTCGAAGAAGATGAACGGGCCGATCATCTTCTTGCCGCGCGAGGGCAGCGCCCGGCGGACCTCGAAGCCGCCGAGATCGGTCGCCTTCGGCACGATCACGGTCTCGATGGCGGAACACGAATAGCTATCGCCCGGAATGGGATCCTGGGCCGCCTGAAAGCTCATTGCACCCTCCTTCAGGCCGGCCCTGCCGTATCTTCCGGTCTGGCTTGGATTAATCCGCAGGACCCGGGGTGGGCGCGGAAACCGTCTATCAGCCGGGCTAGCATTTCGCTCAGCAACTTCGCCTCCGGCTCCGTCAAGTGCGAGCCGACATGGCGTTGGATGGCCGCCTGGTAGACGGGCCAAATCCTGCGTCGGAGCGCCTTTCCCTCTTCGGTGATCTGCAGCATCTGGCCGCGCCCGTCGATCGGACAAGGCCGCTTCTCCACATAGCCGGCCTTGACGAGCCGGTCGACAAGCCGCGAGAGATTATATTGCGTCAGCAACAATCTCCCCTTCAGCTCGAAAGGCCGCCGCCCGGCTTCCGGCGCGCGCTCCAGGTCCCAAAGCACGTCATACCATTCAAGCGGCGGGCAGCCGGCGGCCTTCACCTCCCCCTGCACGGCCGAAATCAGCCCGGCGCTCGCCCGGAAGAGGGCGACCCAAGCGGCGATCAACGGATCGGACGGTAAATCAGCCATGCCGCTCACATGCTGTCACGACGATAAAAATGCAACTGCATCTATATTGACAGTCAATGCATGTGCATCTATGTTGATGCGATTGCATCAAAGGAAAGGCGCGATGGCCAACCTGACCCTGATCTCCCACCATCTCTGCCCGTACGTGCAGCGCGCTTCGATCGCGCTCGCCGAGAGGGGCGTCGCATTCGAGCGGATCGATATCGACCTGGCGAACCGCCCCGATTGGTTCGCGGCGATTTCCCCGCTCGGCAAGGTTCCGCTCCTCAAGGTCGGCGACGAGGTTCTCTTCGAATCGGCGGCCATCGTTGAATATCTCGAGGAAACGGAGCCGCATCCGCTGCATCCTTCGGAGCCGCTGACCCGCGCCCGGCATCGCGCCTGGATGGAGTTCGGTTCGACGATCCTCGCCGACCTCTGGGGATTCTACACCGCCGCGGACGCGGCGACTTTCGATGCCAAGACATTGGCGCTGCGCACGAAGTTCGAGCGGCTCGAGGCCGAGCTCGGCGACGGCCCCTACTTTGCCGGCGAGCGCTTCTCGCTGGTCGACACGGTCTTCGCTCCGGTCTTCCGCTACTTCGACGTCTTCGACCTGATCGGCGATTTCGGCATCCTTTCGGGCCTGCCGAGATTGGCCGCCTGGCGCGCAAACCTGGCGGCCAGGCCGTCGGTGGCTTCCGCGGTGACGCCGCAATACCCGGCGCGACTCGAAGCGTTCATCCAGGCTAAGGGCGGCCACTTGGCACGCCAGATCCCGCTCGCCGCGTAAGCGAACACGCGGTCCACATTCACCTCAATCGATCCAAAAAGGAGAACTACGATGCAGCTTTATTACGCTCCCGGCGCCTGCTCCCTCGCTCCGCACATTGTCGGCCGCGAGGCGGGATTGGCCCTGGACCTCGTCAAGGTCGATCTCGCCGCCAAGAAGACCGCCGATGGCGGCGATTTCCTTGCCGTGAACGCCAAGGGTTACGTTCCCGCGATCAAGCTCGACAACGGCGAGGTCTTGACGGAAGCCGCCAACGTCGTTGGCTATATCGCCGACCAGAAGCCCGATTCCGGGCTGGCGCCGGCCGCCGGCGGCATGGAGCGCTACCGCTACCAGGAATGGCTGACCTTCGTCTCCTCGGAGCTGCACAAGGGTCTAGGGCCGCTCTTCAATCCGAAGTTCTC
>JACCSN010000060.1 GCA_013812985.1 Hyphomicrobiales bacterium
TGATGACGATGATGACGATGGGCGCGGCGAAGGCGGCGTAGGGTGAAGCATCCGCTGTTCGAAGGGAGGGAGAATGGTAGAGGTCAAGACTTCGCCGTCGCCGCACTCGGCGATGCCCGATCTGTTCGGGATCCTCGCCCGCTTCGCGCCGCTGATCTTCCTCGTCGTGCTGATGGCCGTGTTCGCCATCATGGAGCCGCGGTTCCTCTCCTCGGTCAACCTCTTCAACGTCATGCGGCAGGTCTCGATCGTCGGGTTGCTCGCCGTCGGCATGACCTTCATCATCCTCACCGCCGGCATCGATCTGTCGATCGGCTCGCTGCTGGCGCTCTGCGGCCTGGTCGCCGCGGCTGTGGCGAAGGGCGGGCTGGAGAGCCGCTTCTCGGTCGGCGCCGGGGCCGAGGCGGCCGGCTTCGGCTGGGAGCTGGCGCTGCTCGCCGCGCTGGCCGTGGGCGTCCTCGGCGGCCTCCTGCAAGGGCTCGCCATCACCAGGCTGAAAGTGCCCCCCTTCGTGGTGACGCTCGGCGGCATGTCGGCCTTCCGCGGCGCGGCGCTGCTCTTCGCGGCGGGCGGGCCGATCAGCGGCTTTCCGCCCGATTACAGCTGGTGGGGGCAGGGCCGCGTCGGCCCGGTTCCGGTGCCCGTGATCATCTTCATCGCCTTCGCCATCCTCGCCCATATCGTTCTGCGCTATACGCGCTATGGCAGGCAGGTCTACGCCGTGGGCGGCAACCCGGAAGCGGCGCGCCTGTCCGGCCTGAACGTCAGCTGGGTCACCTGCAGCGTCTATGTAATCATGGGCTTCTTCGCCGGGCTCGGCGCGTTTGTGCTGTCGGCGCGGCTGAACTCCGCCGAAGCGGTGGCCGGGACCGGCTACGAGCTCACGGTGATCGCATCGGTGGTGATTGGCGGCACCAGCCTCTTCGGCGGCGTCGGCACGATCTTCGGCACGGTGATCGGCACGATCCTGATCGGGGTGCTGCTCAACGGGCTCGTGCTGATGAACGTCTCGTCCTACATCCAGCAGATCATCATCGGGGTGATCATCGTGCTGGCGGTGGCATTCGACACTTTTGCGAAATCGCGGCGGCGGAGGGCTTGAGCGATCTCAATTTTCCGGCCTCGGCGCTGCGATCACGGCCTGATTCACTGTAGATAGCAAGGGCTCGCATGTTCGAGCCTACGTCGGATCACGCGCCACAACGATCCCGGCCAAGATTAAACGCGGCACGCGTCGTGTCATCCTGAAGCAGCTTGGGCTCGATTGACCGGAGGAGACAGCGCCGTGCGGCAGTACGTCTATGAGGCTCAACTAACCGCCGAACCGGAGTGCCTGAGGCGATTGGGGCTGGAGACAATCGCGACGAGGCGCTCGAAAGCGCCCGCGACGTGCTTGCCGATGCGCTCCTCACTTACCCCGAACGCGACATGGAAGGTGGGCGGATTTACTGTGACGTTTCACGACGTCCGGTGGCCCTGCCCGCCCAGGTCGCGGCGAAGCTCGCCCCTTGGCAAGCCTGGCGCGCCTCGGGCATCTCGAAATCGGAGCTGGCGCGGCGACTCGGGTTGGGAGAGGGCGAGGCCCGACGCATTCTCGACCCCGACCACCTGACAAGCCTGCCCCGTCTGGAAGCGGCGTTGCAGGCGCTGGGCAAGCAACTGATCGTCGGCGTCTCAGCGGCTTAAGTCGGTGTCACACGGCCGATGCCTGGCTTCACGCCTATTCGCCCAGTCGCCAGCTCACATAGATTTCCGCCCGGAACGTCAGCTCGCCGGCTTCGATCGGCACGGCGCTGTCGGCGGCCATTTCCCGCGCCATCGCGCCCATCGGAACGGGGGGAGAAAACCCGACGGGCCGCTCCTCGATGCGGGCGATTGCGCCTAGCGGGATGGCGGCGGCTTCGGCGTAGAGCTGACCCTTGTCCATGGCGTCGCGCACCGCCGCGCGGCGAGCCTGGTCCTCCAGGTCCGACGGATCGGCGACGGTGAAGATGGGGCCGGAGACTGAGTTGGCGCCCAGCGTGATCGAGCGGTCGAGCAGTGCCCCGACGCGGGTTAGGTCGCGGATGCGCAGCGTCAGTTCGTTGCGGATCCGGTAGCCCAGGATCTTCGGCTCGAACGGGACCGTGTGCTGGTAGTCGGGCGGCGGCTGCGAATAGATCGGCTCGACGGAGAAATTCGAGGTCTGCAGGTCGCGGGATTCCAGCCCTTCAGCCCGCAGCGCCTCGATCAGGCGCCGCATGGCTTCGTTATTGGCCGCCAGCGCCTCGCCGGCGGCGCGGGCGTCGTTGACCACGCCGAGATTGATCAGCGCCAGGTCCGGCCGGCCGCGGACCACGCCTTCCCCCACCACCGAAAGGAGCCGCTGGCCGCTTAAGGGGTCAACGGGCTGCGCCGCGGCGGCCGTAAACCCGAAGCGAAGGAGGAGCGTCCCCGCCAACGCAACAACACCCAATCGTCTCCACATGTCGCGATCCTCCTGACGGCCTCGACGATATGGTCACGGCTGAATGCGGCGTTTGCGAGATAAGCGCGCCGGTCGGCGGACCCACCTTGCCGCCTCCCGCGGAACATCGTAACCCGAAGCGGGGGTCCGTAGCTCAATGGTTAGAGCCGACGGCTCATAACCGTCTGGTTCCAGGTTCGAGTCCTGGCGGACCCACCACCCAGTCCGCCCTGTTCGCGGGCGTTGTCTGCGTCTCTGGGAATGTCGCGACAGCTCCGCTACTTACGCCGGTGGGTGGCGCTTTCGTCTGGCGGAGAGACGCCTATTAGGTGCGATCAGACTCCCTCTTGGGGCGTTTGTCTCTGGAGGCCCATTTCCGCCGCCAGACGTTTGCGGGCCCACCGGCGCGGTATTGGGGACGCTGCCGGACGCTGGCAC
>JACCSN010000061.1 GCA_013812985.1 Hyphomicrobiales bacterium
ATCATCGCGGGCGACCAGTACAACACCATCTCCAAGCCCAGCGAGATCGTCGCGGCGGCCGCCGCGAATGTCGTCATTCAGTTGCTTTCGGGCGAGACGCCGAAGGCCGAGATGACCCTGTACGACACGCCCTCGCAGCTCTTCACCCCGGCGGTCGTCACGGCCGAAAACCTGAAGGCTGAGATTATCGACAAGAACATCCAGACGGCCGAAGAGCTTTGCACTGGCCGCTATGCCGAGGGCTGCAAGACGCTCGGCATCATTCCCTGAGCACGACCTGAGGCGCCCGTCCGGCTGCTCTAGCGGCAGCTGGACGGTCCTCATGCCCTCATGTGATGCTGGAACGTCCTGGGGAGGCTCGTCGCACATGACAGACACGTTGCCTACGGGCGAGCTGGTGCTCAGCCTGCGCGGCATCTCCAAGCATTTCGGCGCGGTCTCGGCGCTGACCGACATCGAGCTCGATGTCCATGCAGGCGAGGTCGTAGCGCTCGTCGGCGACAACGGCGCCGGCAAGTCGACCCTGGTCAAGATACTCGCCGGCGTGCATCAGCCAAGCGCCGGAACCATAAATTTCCGCGGCACGACAGTGACCCTTGCCGACCCGGGCGCGGCGCTGGCGCTCGGCATTGCCACCGTCTACCAGGACCTCGCGCTCTGCGAGAACCTGGACGTGGTCGCCAACATCTTCCTTGGCAAGGAGAAGAACCCGCTGCAGCTGGACGAGGTCTCTATGGAGATCCGGGCCTGGACGCTCCTCAAGGAGCTGTCGGCGCGCATACCGAGCGTCCGCGAAGCGGTGGCTTCGCTCTCCGGCGGCCAGCGTCAGACCGTCGCGATCGCCCGCTCGCTGCTGCTCGATCCAAAACTCATCCTGCTCGACGAGCCGACCGCGGCGCTGGGGGTGGCCCAGACCGCCGAGGTGCTTGACCTCATTGAGCGGGTCCGCGACCGCGGGCTCGGCGTGCTCATGATCAGCCACAACATGGAAGACGTGCGCGCCGTCGCGGATCGAATCGTCGTGCTGCGGCTCGGGCGCAACAACGGCGTCTTCTATCCCGACGCATCGAACCAGGAGCTCGTCAGCGCCATCACGGGCGCCTCGGACAACTCGGTCTCGCGTCGATCCGGGCGGCGGCAGGCCCATCGCGAACTCATGCAGGAGGAGCGGCCGTGACCAGCGACATCGGAAAAGCCGCGCGTCCTGAAGCGCTGCTCGACCGCAGCGACGAGCGGCTGAAGCACGAGGCCGGCATCGGCGGCGCGATCAGCGCCTTCTACGACCGTGTGCGTTCGGGCGATGTCGGATCGCTGCCGATCGTCGTCGGGCTCCTGATTATCTGGACGGTCTTCCAGAGCCTCAACCCGGTTTTTCTCTCCAGCAACAACCTCGTCAACCTGCTGTTCGACTCCTCGACGGTGGGCGTGATCGCGCTTGGCATCGTTTGCATCCTGATGGTCGGCGAAATCGACCTGTCCGTCGGCTCGATGAGCGGGTTCGCCTCGGCGCTGGTTGGCGTGCTCTGGGTCAATCAGGGTTGGCCGGTTTGGCTCGCCATCATCGCCGCTCTGGCGACCGGCGCGGTGATTGGCTCCCTGTATGCCGTGCTGCTCAATCGATTGGGGATGCCGAGCTTCATCTCCACGCTCGCGGGCCTGCTCGCCATCCTGGGGATGCAGCTTTACATCCTTGGTTCGACCGGATCGATCAACCTGCCGTATGATTCGCCACTGGTGAACTTCGGCCAGACGCTGATCATGCCGGACATCGTCGCCTACGCTCTTGCGGCTCTTGCGGGCATCGTGACGCTCGCGACGGGTCTTCGGACCGCCGCCCGCCGCCGCCAGGCCGGCCTGTCGTCGCACTCGCTCAACACCCTGCTCGTCCGCGCGGTCGTGCTGGTGGTGGTGCTCGAACTCATTGTCTTCTATCTCAACCAGGATCGCGGCGTGCCGTGGATGTTCGGCCTCTTCGTCGGCCTGGTCGTGGCGATGAACTACGCGCTGACGAGGACGAAGTGGGGCCGCTCGATGCGCGCCGTTGGAGGCAACCGCGAGGCGGCGCGCCGCGCCGGCATCAATGTCCGGTTCGTCTACACCAGCGCCTTCGTCGTCTGCTCGGTGTTCGCCGCGCTCGGCGGCGTGCTCGCCTCCGCGCGCCTGGCCTCCGCGAGCCAGCAGGCCGGCACCGGCGACGTCAACCTCAACGCCATCGCCGCGGCCGTGATCGGCGGTACGAGCCTCTTCGGCGGCCGAGGCAGCGCCTATTCTGCGCTGCTGGGGATCATCGTCATCCAGTCGATCGCGAGCGGGCTGACGCTGCTCAACCTGTCCTCGTCGCTGCGTTACATGATCACCGGCGGCGTGCTCGCGATCGCGGTCATTATCGATTCGTTAGCGCGCCAATCGCGCGCCTCCCATGGCCGCGCCTGACCGTAATCACCGCACATGCCGCGCCACGATGGTGGTGCATGGAGGCGGCGAATCGGTCTGCCAGGATGAAGTCTGGACAGGCGGACGTGACGCTTTCACGCGCTCAACTGCGCCGGGCATCAATGGGACGTACAAGGGTAGGGCGGAGGTCGACGAGCGGGTCTATCCCGGCTTCGGGTACAGCGTGAACCGGGATGAGATCGAGGCGGTCATGGGGCTGCTGGAGCAACTCACGGCAGCCGATCGAGCATAGGTCTGCTCGAGCGTCAGGGTTTCGCCTCTGGCCGGTCCCGGCGCTCACGCCAAAACGTGAGGAAGGTTTCCGCCACGGCGTCGGCGAAGACCGGGTGGTTGATGTTCAGCGGCTCCTCCCGGCACGGGATGTTCGGCCGGAGCGTCCGGCGAAGCTCGGCGAAGAAGGCCGCATCAGCCTCCTCGTCGATAAACGGCCCGTCGGGGCGCTGCTGGTAGCTGTCCAGGCCCTGCAACGGCAGGAGCACGGCCGTAGGCCCAGTCGCCCTGTTCAGCTTGCCGCTCAGGATCCGCGCCAGCTCCACGGCCTCGGATTGGGTCGTGCGCACGGCGCAGACATGCGGATTGTGCACGATCAGGCGGCGTTCCGGCACATCGAAACGGCGGGGAACAGTCGCCCGCGGACCGAAGTTCAGGACTTCGATTGCGCCCGGCACAACCACCTGAGGGAGGCCGCGCCGCCCCGCCGCGGTCAACCGATCAGGTCCGGCGCCGAAGACGCCGCCCAGATGTTCGTCGGTAAGCTCGCTGATCGTATAATCCACGACGCCGTCGATCAGGCCGTCATCGATCATCTGCTCCATCGCCCGTCCGCCCGAGCCGACGGCATGGAACACGATCGTGTCGAAGCCGGCCTGCTCCAGGCGCTCCTGCACCCGGAGAACACCCGGCGTGGTGACGCCGAACATCGTGATCGCCACCAGGGGCTTGCCGCCGCCGTCGGTGAGCTCGCGACCGTTCACCATCCCGGCGACGGCCAGGGCGGCGTTGCGCAGGATCATCGTCGAGACGCGGTTCAGGCCGGCGATGTCGGTGACCGAGTGCATGATCGTGATGTCGCGCGTCCCGAAAAAAGCCGCTGCGCTCGCCGCCATGGTCGACACAAGAAGTTTCGGCATGCCGAGCGGCATTGCCCGCATGACGCCGCTGATCACGGTGGAGCCTCCGGATCCCGCGGCGCCGAGCATCGCGTCGCAGCGGCCCTGCGCGTGCAGGCGCCTGACGATGGAAGTGGCGCCCCGCTCCATGGCCGCGAGAGCCACCGCGCGCGTGTCGCTGCCTTCCCGGGTGAATCGGAGGGCGTCCAGGCTGGCGCCCGCGGCCGCCGCGACTTCCGCCGCCGTCACGTCGGGGCTGACCGGCGGTTCGGCCAGGACGCCGATATCCACGAGCACGACGTCGAGTCCTGCCGCGAGGAGGCAATCTCGCATGAAAAGGTGCTCACGACCTTTGGTGTCGAGAGTTCCGATGAGGACGACGGTGGGCATCGCGGACCAGGGTCACGTCTTGAGGCGAAGACCGAGATAAGCGTTGGCCACATCCGTCAGGGCGGCCTCCACCGGCAGCCGCTCGATGCTTGAGGCCGCCAGGAAGCCGTCCACGTCGGTCGTGTCGAAACAGCGTTGCACGGCCTCCGGTCCCTCGAAGGGTCCGCCATGCGCGACGACGATGACATCCTTGCGCACCTGCCGGGCGGCGGCGCTGAGCTCGGCCGTCTTGCGGCACGCGGCGTCGAGATCGAGCGCATGGCCCGCCCCGATCAGCCCGCCGGTAGTCAGGCCGACATGCGCCCCGATCACATCGGCGCCGGCTTCCGCCATCCGGCGCATCTCGTCGGGGGTGAAAGCATAGGCGATCGTGAAGATGTCCCGGGCGGCGCACTTCCCGATCAGCTCGATCTCCTTCGGATATCCGAGGCCCGTATAATCGATCTGCTGGCGAAACACTCCGTCATAGATGCCAGCCGTCGGAACGTTGGTGATCCCGGAGAAGCCGAGGTCGAGATAAGTCGTCAGGAGAGCGTCGATGTCGCGGTACGGATCCGCCGCGCCGATGCCGCCGACGACCGGCGTGGCGGGCGCCATGGGCAGAATCTTGCCGGCGAGCTTGATCGTGATCTCGTTCGCATCGCCATAGGCGAGATAGCCGGCAAGCGAGCCATGGCCGTCCATCCGGAACGGCCCGGTGTTGTAGGCCATGATGACGTCGACGCCGGTCTTGTCC
>JACCSN010000064.1 GCA_013812985.1 Hyphomicrobiales bacterium
GACCAAGGCCGGCAGCACCTTCGCGGCCGGACCGCGCCGCAGCACGAGAGAGGCGCCCCGCGCCCCGAGCGAGCCGGCGAGGGCTTCGAGGCTGCCATGCAGCCACCAGCGCGACGCCCCGCCGCGCGGCCGGATGCCCGGGCTCTCTTCATCCAGGACGAATAAGCCTACAAGCTTGGCGCCGGATTGCACCGCCGCCGCCAAAGCGGGGTTGTCGGTGAGACGGAGATCCTCCCGAAACCACACGATCGCCGACGCGCCGGAAACGCCGCCCGGCCGCTTACGACCCGCTACCATCGGGGCAACTAACGAGGGTTGATTGTTCCGTCAGCGAGTCGTTGCCGCGCCGGCTTCGACCGGAAACTCGATCGTGATGCGCAGGCCATCGGCTTCCAGCTCGCGCCGGAACAGGCCGCCGAGTTGCCGCTCCACGACCTGCGAGATCAGTCGCGACCCGAAGCCGGCCGATTCGCGCTCCTTGGGCGGCGGCCCGTCCTGCTCCTTCCACACCATGACGAGCTTCTGCCCGAGCGCGTCAGGAACCGCCCGGCAGTCGATGATCAGCTTGCCATGATCATTGGAAAGCGCCCCGTATTTGTTGGCGTTCGTGGCGAGCTCGTGCAGCGCCATGGAGAACGAGAACGCCGCGTCGGCGGGCAGCCGGACATCCGTCCCGCTGAACGATACCCGGTCCCGGTACGCCGCCAGCGTCGTCTCCATGAGCCCGCGGAGCGACGTCTTCTGCCAGCCGCCGTCGAGGATCATGGCATGCGAGCTGGCGAGCGCGGCAAGCCGGGCGCCGAACTTCATCTCCAGGTCGCGCGCGTCGGTCGCGCTCTGGCCTGTCTGACGGTGCAGCGCCTGGACGAGCGAGAACAGGTTGCCGACCCGATGCCGGAGCTCGCCGATGAGAAGGTCCTTGCGCTCCTTGTCCTGCACGGCGCGCATGGCGGAGCCGAGCACGTTGGCGACGCTCTGCAGAAAGCGGACATCGGTGCTCGAGGTGCAGCGGATCCGCTTGCAGAAAACGGCAAGCACGCCGAACGGCGTCCCCTCGCTGCCCGGGATGGTGACGCTTGCGCCGCTCTGGACATTGTGCGCCGTGAGCCTTTCCGACAGGACGAAGCGCTCGTCGGCGGCGAAATCGACGACCACGATCGGCTGGCTGGATCTGAGCGTCGCGCCGACCTGCGTGCTCGCCTCGGACGTCGCGACCGACTCGCCCACGATGTCGACGTTCCAGCCGTAGCCGGCGCGCAATTGCAGCGTGTCGCGGTCCTGGGACAGATCCAGAAGCTCGGAGAAATCCGCTTCGGTAAGCTCCGCCACGACGTTGACCGCCTGAGCGAAGAGATCGGCCTGACTCTCCCCGGAAAGGGCGCGCTCGCCGAGCTCGACCACGGCTTCCTGCTGACGCGCCCGGAGCGCGAGTTCGGCTTCGGCATTCTTGTGCGAGGTGATGTCGTGGCAGACGCCGGTCATGTGGGTAGGGCGGCCGTTCGCATCCCGGAGGATCGACCCGCGGCCCTCGACCCATCTGATTGCGCCGAGCGGTCCAGGAGGCAGCCGATACTGCACTAAGTAGCGCTGATCTTTCTCAAGCGCGTGATGCAGCAGGGCGAGCACCCGCTCGCGGTCGTCGGGATGAATGTCGCGGGTGAACGCGTTGAATGTGCCGTCAAAGCTTCCCTCCGGGAGCCGGTGGATCGCTTCCATGTTGCCGGACCAAGCGAGCTCATTGGTCAGGACATCCCAGCGCCAGACCCCGACCTCACCGGCATCGACGCCGTCGCGAAGCCAAGCTGATCCGACGGAGCGGCCGGGCTCCGTCGCGGTATCCGATTTCCTCCCCGCCGCCATTTGACGCCCGTGCCCTCCTTGCCGCCTATGTCTAGCCTCCCGGAGCGAAGCCGGCAATCAGTCCTTTGGCGCGGAGCAACAGGTCGCAGGTCACGGCTGCTGCGCGCCGTTGGACGCCACATAGACGGAATAGAGCGAGGTGGTGGCGGTGATGAAGAGCCGGTTCCGCCTCGGACCCCCGAACGTCAGGTTGGCCACCACTTCGGGAATCTTGATCTTGCCGAGGAGATTTCCGGCCGGATCGAAACAGTGAACGCCATCGCCGGCGCTCGTCCAGATGTTGCCGTGAACATCGACGCGGAACCCGTCAGGCAGCCCGGGCGAGACATCGGCGAAGACGCGGCCGCCGCCCAGCCCGCCGTTCCGGACAGGGTAGGCGCGGATGTGAGTCGGGCAGCTCGGATCATGGCTTGAGCCGGATTCGGCCACATAGAGGAGGGTTTCATCGGGCGAGAAGGCGAGGCCGTTCGGCTTTTGCATGTCGTTGACGACAACCTCAAGCACGCCGCTCGCCGGCTCGAGCCGGTAGACGAAACAGCCCTCCTGCTCCTGCTCCGCTTTGAACCCCTCGTAATCGGAGAGAATCCCGTAAGGCGGATCGGTGAACCAGATTGTGCCGTCGGAACGCACCACCACATCGTTCGGGGAATTGAGCCGCTTGCCGGAAAAGCTGTCGGCCAGCACGGTGATGCTCCCGTCGGGCTCGGTGCGGGTGACGCGCCGAGTTCCATGCTCGCAGGTGACGAGCCGCCCCTGGCGGTCGCGGGTGTTGCCGTTGGAGTAGTTGGAATCGGCGCGGAACACGCCGACCTCGCCGCCTTCGATCCAGCGCAGCATGCGCCGGTTCGGGATATCGCTCCAGACAAGGTAACCGCCGTCGCCGAACCACACCGGCCCCTCCGCCCAGCGGCAGCGGTCGTAAAGCTTCTCCAGCCGGGCATTGGCGATCGTGAGGTCGTGGAAGCGCTTGTCGACGAATTCGAGATCGGAACCGAAACCGCCCATGTTTCCTCCATTCCAACGCTCAAGGCTGACTGGCGATTGCGACGGGTAGACCTCTGAACAACCCGTGATGCGGCTCGCCTCACATCGTCGCGCCAATCTGCCACGGCACGAATTCGTTGTCGCCAAGGCCCAGCAACTCGCTCTTGGAGCGCTCGCCGGAGGCCACCGCCAGGATCTTCCGGAATATCTCCTCGCCCTTCGATCCTATCGTGGCGTCGCCGTCGACGATGTCGCCGCAATTTATGTCCATGTCCTCCTCCATGGAGGCGTAGAGGCGCGAGTTGGTGGCGAGCTTGATCGTCGGGGCCGGCTTGGAGCCGAAGGCGGAGCCGCGGCCGGTGGTGAAGCAGACGAGCTGGCAGCCAGAGGCGATCTGGCCGGTCGTGGCGGCCGGGTCGTAGCCGGGCGAGTCCATGAAGACGAGACCCTTCGTGGTGATCTTCTCGGCGTAGAGCGCCACGTCGGCGAGCGGCGACGCGCGGCCCTTGGCGGCCGCCCCGTGCGATTTTTCGAGGATCGTGGTGAGCCCGCCGGCCTTGTTGCCGGGAGAGGGGTTGTTGTTCATCTCGCCCTTGTTGCGGGTGGTGTAATCCTCCCACCAGCGGATGCGGTCGATGAGCTTCTGGCCGACCGCCTCGGATACGGCGCGGCGGACAAGCAAGTGCTCGGCCCCATAAATCTCCGGCGTCTCGGCCAGCACCGGGGTGCCGCCATACTCCACCAGGATGTCGGCGGCGCGGCCGAGCGCCGGATTGGCGGTGATGCCCGAATAGCCGTCGGAGCCGCCGCATTCCAGCGCCACCATCAGCTCGCCGGCGGGGCAATCGCTGCGCTCGATATTGGGCAACCCCGGCAACAGCTCCTCGATCATGCGGCAGGCCGCGTCGATGGTGCGCCGCGTGCCGCCGCTCTCCTGAATGGTCAGTGTATGAAAGTGGTCCTCGCCAAACCCGTATTTGTGCTTCAGCCGGCCGATCTGCATGACCTCGCAGCCGAGCCCGACGAAGATCGCCGCCGTGACGTTGGGATGCGTGGCGTGGCCCCACAGCACGCGCTCCAGCGCCTCGAA
>JACCSN010000070.1 GCA_013812985.1 Hyphomicrobiales bacterium
CCTCCGTTTCGGCAAAAAGCTCCACTGTCGATCCCTGTGCTTCGATGCCTAGGCCAGATCGGCCCTGTCGCTGAGTTGAGACGCGGTAGTAAGCGACAGCATTGGGCATGAGTATAGTTCCGGCTCCTCCACCAAACGGCATACCACCGTTTGCCGTTTGGTCATGGCGTGACTTCCGGGCGGTTCAACGGACGTTCCCCGTTGCAGGTGCACAGGGGTTTTTCCCGTCTATAAAAAGGAAGGGAGCGACCGATTGAATCTCAATCGGACTTCTAGTGGTATTGGATTGGGGGAGGGAGCCCAGCATCCCGATCTGGGTAGCCGGCATAACTGCTAAGCCGGCTAAGGCCTTTGGGTGTCAGCCAGCTTGAATGCCCGCCAGGTAAGGCCGCTTGGGGGTTGGCGTTCGGGATCGTCAGGTCATAGAAGCGCGTGTCGACATAGTCGAAATCGAAACCGAAACCGCCCTTGTTGTAACCTCGGGGAATGCCGCTCAGCGCAAAGTCTTGTGCCCGCCAGCCGCAACGATGACGGCGATGATGATCAGCCCTGTCGCAAGGTAACGGATGCCGGCGCCGAGGCCATAGGTGTTGAGCATCGTGACGACCAGGAACAGGAACAGCGCGGCGCCCCAGAGCCCCGGCAGGTTGGAGAAGCCGCCGGCCACGCTCGTGCCGCCGATCACCACGACGGCGATGGAGGCGAGCAGGTATTCCTCGCCCATGTTGAGCGACGCGCCGCCGGAAAAGCCGGAGAGCAGGTAGCCGCAGAGGCTTGCCAGGATCGCGCAGAGCACATAAGTGGCGAAACGAATGCGCCCGACATTGATCCCGGTGAGCGCCGCGGCGCGCTGGTTCTGCCCGATGGCGATGACTGAGCGGCCGAAGATCGTTCGCTGCAGCACGATCGCCATGAGCGCGGTGAGCACGATGACGCAGATGGCCAGAACGGGAACGCCTCCGATCCGCGCCGTGGTGAAATCCGCCAGGGACGGCGGCGGCTTGATCCGCAAGCCCCGGCCATAGGCGATCGCGGTCGACTGGACGAGGAACGATGCGGAGAGCGTGGCGATGATGGGCGGGATGCGCAGGACGCGGATCAGCGCATAGTTGAAACAGCCCACGGCGACCCCGCAGCCGAGCGCGACGGCGAGGCCCAGCAGGACCAGAGAGTCCTGGCCGTCCATGACCTTGGTCGCCACGGAGCCGGCAAGCGTGATCGTGGCCGGGATCGAGAGGTCGACGTTGCCGGGCCCGAGCGTAATGACGAACATCTGGCCGATGCCGACGATGACGAAGAAATTCGCGAAGGTGAAGGCGGCCGTCAGCACGCCGCCCCCGCCGTGCCCGCCGGTGAAGGCGATCGTCGCGGCCCAGACGCCGAACGCGGCGATGAAGGCCCACAGCCACGGCTTCTCCAGAATGGCGGCAAGGCGGCTCATCGGCGCGCCTCGGCCCGGTTGATGAGGGCGCGGAGGGCCAGCACGATGATGAGGATCGCTCCCTGCGCGCCAATCTGCCAGTCCGGCGGGATGCGCAGGAAGGAGAGGAACGAGCCGGCCAGCGTGAGCGTCATGGCGCCGATCACCGCGCCGACGGGCGACACCCTGCCGCCGACGAATTCGCCGCCGCCGAGGATCACCCCGGCGATGGAGAGAAGGGTGTAGCGGAGCGCGATGTTGGCGTCGGCGGAGGTGGTAAGGCCGATCAGCGACAGGCCGGCGAGCATGCCGAAGAAGCCGGCCAGGGCGAACATCGTCACCTTGGCCTTCAGGAGCGACCAGCCCGCCCGGTCGATGGCTTTCGGGTTGCCGCCGGAGCCGCGCAGGATCGAGCCGTAGGAGGTCCGCATCAAGGCCAGATGCGCGATGAGCGCGATGAGCGCGGCCGCGATGATCGGGAACGGCACATAGGGCGGCTTCAGGGTCATGAGCGAGCGGATCCAGCCCGGCGACGCCCCTCCGGGCGTGGGCAGGATCAAGACCGACAGCCCGAGCCAGACGAAGGACATGCCGAGCGTCACCACGATCGACGGCAGATTGCGCAGATGCACCAGCGCGCCGACCGCCCCGTAGACCAGGATCCCGCCGAGGAGCGCCGCCGCCCCGAGAAGCGGCGTCGCCTGCAGCCAGGTCGCCGCAACGCAAGCGACGAATCCGACATAGGCGCCGATCGACAGATCGAGGTCGTTGACGGTGATCACGCACATCTGCGCGATGGTCGCGAGCGCGATCGGGATCGCCAAATTGAGCATCAGGTTCAGGCCGACATAGCTCATCGCCCGGGGTTGCAGGTAGAAGATGGCGACGAGCAGCGTGGCGAGCGACAGCGCCGGCAGGATCGCCCGGGCGGTGCGCGGGGAAATCAGTTGCCCGATCAAGCCGCCGCCTGTTCGGCGAAGGACGATTGCAGCACCCGCTCCTCGCTGATCTCGCTCTTGGTCAAATCCGCCACGATGCGCCCGTCGCGGAAGACGTAGACATGGTCGCAATGGGCGAGCTCGTCCATCTCCGTCGTGTACCAGACGAAAGTTCGACCGCGCACGGCTTCGGCCCGCAGCAGGCTGTAAACCTCCTGCTTGGTGCCGACATCAACGCCGCGCATCGGATCGTCCATGAGCACGATGTCCGCCTTGGAGCCCAGCGCGCGGGCGAACAGCGCTTTCTGCTGATTTCCGCCGGAGAGCGACAGGATGTTGCTCGACATGTCCGGCGTGCGGATCCTGATGCGTTCGCGCCAGGTCTCCGCCAGTTCCGCCTCAGCCCGGCGGTCGATCAAATACGCTCTGGCCCGCTCCTTCAGCGACCCCACCGAGATGTTGCGGGCGATCGACCAGAGCGGAAAGATGCCGTCCGTCTGCCGGTCGCCGGCAACCAGGGCGACCACGCCGTCGACCTGAGCGATCCGCGATCGCCCTTGGCCCGCCGCGAAGATCGCGAGCAGCATGTCGGTCTGGCCCTGGCCGGCGAGGCCGGCGAGCCCGACGATCTCGCCGCGATGGGCGACGAGTTCCGGCCCGTCCACGCCAGCGGGCGAACGCGCCCGGACGACCACCTGGCCGGCGCCTCGCTTCGATGCGAGCGCGGCCTGATCCGCCGCGCCTTCCTCGCGAGCCACGCTGCCCATCGCCGCCACCAGCGAGTTTCTGGAGAAGCCGGAAGCCGGGCGCTCCTCCACGACGAGGCCGTCGCGCATCACGACGATCCGGTCGGAGGCGGCGAGGATCTCGCCCAAAAGATGCGAGATCAGGATCGCGCTGCCGCCCGATGCGACGAAGCGGCGGACGAAGGCGAGCAGCTGGCCGGCAATATGCGCGTCGAGCGACGAAGTCGGCTCGTCGAGGATGACCAGCCGCACCGGCGAGTCCGTTACGGAAAAGGCGCGGGCGATCTCCACCATCTGACGGCGGGTGATCGCGAGGTCGCCGACGATATCCCCCGGCTCGATACCGTGGCCCGGAAACACCTTGTCGAGCTGCCCGCGGATCAGCGCGCCCGCACGGGCCCGCCAGCCGAAGCCTTGGAGGCCGGGGTGGATGATGCGGGCATTCTCCGCCACCGTCAGGTTGGGGCAGAGCGACAATTCCTGGAAGACGCAGCGCACGCCGTGACGTTGCGCGCCGACGACGTCGTAGCCGCGCGTGAGATCCGCCCCGCCGACGCGGATCGTACCGGAATCAGGGGGCGCCGTCCCGGCAAGCACGTTCATCAAGGTCGATTTGCCGGCGCCGTTGTGGCCGACAAGGCCGAGGCATTCCCCGGCCCGGGCCCCAAGATCGACTCCGGCAAGCGCGCGGACGGCGCCGAACCGTTTTTCGACGCCGTCCAGTTGGACGATCGGGTCAGCGACCTCGGGCATGGCCTGTCATCCGGGCCATGAGGTCGGGGCTGCGGCTGCGGTCAGCTCTTCTTGCCGGTGCCCTCGACGACCTTCTTGGCGTCCTCCAGCGTGTATTCCACGTTGGCGACGCCGCCCTTCTCAGTGGTCTCGAGGTTCTGCTCGAGATTGGCCTGGTCAATGCGCAGGAATGGCACGACGAGGTCCTTCGGGACGTCCTGGCCGTCGAGGATTTGCTGCGCGACCCAGAAGGCCAGGGTGGAGACGCCGGGCGCGATGGAGACCGACATCGTCTCGTACTGGCTGGAATCCTTCTGCTCCTTCCACCATTGCAGCTCGTCCTGGCGGTTGCCCATGATGATCAAAGGCGTATCGCGCCCGGCGGCGGCGAAGGCCTGCGCGGCCCCATAGCCGTCGCCGCCTTGCGTCACAACGCCGACGATGTCGTCTGGCAGGCTGGGCAGGACGCCGGCGACGGCGCGCTGGGCGACCGCCTGATCCCAGTCGCCATGGACGGAGCCAACGATCTTGAACTGCGGGTTCTCCGCCACGCCCTCGTTGATGCCCTTGGAAATCTCGTCGTCGACGAAGACGCCGGCCAGGCCGCGAATCTCGAGGAGATTGCCGCCTTCCGGCAGCTTGTCCTTCAGGTAGAGCACCTCGTCCTTGCCCATCTGCTTGAAATCAACCGCGATCCGCCAAGCGCAGGGCTCGGTCACGATGCCGTCGAAGGAGACGACGGTCACCCCGGCGTCGCAGGCCTCCTTGACGGCGCCGTTCAGCGCGTCCGGCGAGGCGGCGTTCAGCACGATGGCGTCATAGCCCTGCAGCACCAGGTTCTGGATCTGCGCGGCCTGCTCGGTGACCTGATTCTCGGCGGTCGTGAACGGGTCGGCGGCGGCGACGATGCCGTCCTCGACTGCCTGCTTCGTCACCTTCTCCCAGCTCCTGAGCATGGCTTGTCGCCAGGAATTGCCGGCGTAGTTGTTGGAAAGCGCGATGCGCTTGTCGGCGGTCTCGGCGAGCGCCGAGCCGGCCAAAACGGCAAGCGCGATGGCGACGGCGGTGGTCGTCAATAACGTTTTCATTCTCTTCCTCCCATCAATGTCCGAAATCTGGGACGTGGATTGCCCGAAGAGTTCTCCATGACGCTTGTCGGTCACGAGGGTTCTTGGAGCTGCAATCTGGCGTCACGTAGACTGCATCCGCTATCGTGGGCCTTTGGCCGCGGATGGCCTCTAACGCCACACGATCCCGTTCCGGGAAGCAAGAGAGGAACCCATGCCGTTCGTCAATATCCGGATCGTCAAAGAAGTGATCGCCGACGATCCGAAGGCCAAGAAAGACCGGATCGCACGGGCGGTGAAGGAGGCGATCCGCGCGGCGACGGGGGTCGGCGAAGACGACGTGTGGATCGTCTTCGAGGAAGTGGCGGCGCGCG
Source organism: Hyphomicrobiales bacterium (assembly GCA_013812985.1). Next base: position 5,278 of record JACCSN010000070.1, read on the forward strand.
ACTGGTATGTGGGAGAGACCAGCGTGGAGGCGAGGCGAACCGGCCAGTGATCGCTTAGGATGAATGCTGGGCGAAGCGCTGGTCGAGCGGTTCAGCTCAGGCGACCGGCGGATCTTGCCGCCTGACCCGATAACCTCATGCCGCCCGGAGCTGCCCAACCCAATTCCAACATAACCCGCGACGGCACCCTCTCCTTCATCGTGGTCATCATCGGCGGGCTGGCGCGGTCACGAATGCCGCTCGGGTCCGTCCCCGCCATCAGCTACGCTGCTGGACCGCGTCGCCGGCAGTCGGCTGAGCCGCGCCCCGCCCTGCACACGTATGACGGGGTACTGGCGATCTGGAACCTTCAGACGGCCGGCATTGTCGCCGGACATGTCGCGGCGGTGGCGCTCGCCCATGCGCTCGCCCTCCGGCATTTTGGCGATACCCGCCGCGCCATGGCGAGCCAAGGTCCGCTTGCTCTCCTCATGGTGCTCTACACGCTTCTCGGCCTGTGGCTGCTTTCGACGCCCGCGGCGATGTAGGTCCCGTTTCGGCCCCCAACCGTTCGATATG
>JACCSN010000080.1 GCA_013812985.1 Hyphomicrobiales bacterium
GGCTCCTGGCAGATCGGCCAGTTCACCAAGACGATCGGCGACGCATTTGACTGGTGGGCCGTGCCGCAGCCCTGCGGGCCCGCCGCCTGCACCGGCCTGCCGGGCGGCGCCGCCCTGGTCGCGGTCAAATACACCCAGCACCCGGAAGCGGTGGCGCGCGTCATGGAATGGTTCGCCAGCGAGCCGGTCATCAAGGAATTCGCCGAGCGGACCTTGTTCATTCCCGGCCACAAGGCGGTCGCGGAGAAAGGCCTCGACTTCCAGACCGACAACGCCGACGCCAAGCGCGCGCTCGACGTCTTCGTCGCCGAAACGGCCAAGTGCTCGCCGCTCGCCAAGCGGATGCCGTCCTATCAATGGGCCGACGCCATCTACACGACGACCATCACCCGCATCGGCCAGGTCGTCGCCGGCGAGATCACGCTTGACGAGGCCTATGCCCGCATTCCCGACGACCTCAAGCAGAAGATCGACGAAGCGGTAAAATGAGGGACGACGGGTGAGGGACGACGGGGTCTGACCCCATCCTCGGTCAGACCCCTTGAGCCCCCCGTGAACCCCAGTCCCTCCGAATCGCCTTCTCCGATCCTTCGAGGCCCGGCTTCGCCGGGCGCCTCAGGATGAGGGCGTGGATGGCGCGGGCGGCTCCTCACGACAAGGCGAACAGCCTCGCCCTAGTGCTTGCTCCGTTCGGCCGGCTCATGCGGTTGATCGAGCTGCCCATGGCGTGGCTTCAGCGGCGCGCCGGCCTGACCGGTGTCGCGGCCGTCTTCCTGGCGCCGAACATGCTCATCTTCGGCGTGTTCGTGCTGCTGCCGCTCGCCATCAACGTGCTCTACTCGTTCACCGGGGGGCCGGCGATCTTCCTGGAGAACCGCACGTACGTGGGGCTCGACCAGTACCGAACCCTGCTTGACTGCGAGAACTACCTCGAGCCGCTGACCTGCCGCCAGGACGCGTTCTGGCGAGCCGTCCACAACACCGGCATCTTCGTCGTCGCCCAGGTTTCCGCGCTCGTGGTTACATCGCTGATCACCGCCCTGGTGCTGAACCGCGAGATCCGGGCGCGCGGCTTCTGGCGCGCCGTGTTCTTCTTCCCCGTGCTGCTGTCGCCGGTCGTGGTCGCGCTGATCTGGAAATGGATCCTGCAGCGAGAAGGCCTGCTCAACGCGGTGATGATCTATTTCGGGGCTGAGCGGACATTGTGGCTCGCCGAGCCCGGCTGGGCCATGTTCTGGGCGGTGTTCGTGTCCGTGTGGGCGCATCTCGGCTTCTATACGCTGATCCTGCTCGCCGGCCTCCAGGCGATCCCGCGCGACCTCTACGAGGCGGCCGAGATGGACGGCACGCGGCCGCTCCGCGTGTTCCGGCGGATCACCCTGCCGCTGCTCTGGCCGAACCTCATCGTCGTGATCGTCCTGGCTCTCATCAAGGCAGTGCAGATTTTCGACGAGGTCTTCGTGCTGACGCGAGGCGGGCCGGGATCGAGCACGCTGTTCATCACGCAATATATCTACCAGACCGGCTTCGCCGACCGCATCCGCAATCTCGGCCTGGCTTCCAGCGCGTCGATTGCCATGGCGTCGGTGCTTGTCGTGCTGACATTGATCCAACTCAGCGTCTCCGCGTGGCGCGAGCGGGAAGCGGCGCGGTGAACGGCGTCGGAGCCTTCCTCACCCGCCGGCGCGGCGGCCGGGGCTGGCATTTCACCGACGTGCTGGCGTTTGCCTGGCTCGCCGCCGGCCTGTTCCTGATGTTCGGTCCGGCCGTATGGCTGACGCTCTCCTCGTTCAAGACGCCGGCCGCACTGGTCGAGTTTCCGCCGACGCTGCTGCCGCTCGACACCCGTACGGCGACGGTAGAGGGCCACGACAAGCCGCTGCCGCTCTATGCGGTGACGGCGGAGGACGGCGGCGAGCGGGTGCTGGCGCAGGTGCGCCGCATCGGCACGGTCGCGCAGATGGTGGACCCGGAAGCGCCCGGCGAGATCGTCAAGGTTCCCATCGACCAGCGCACGCCGCTCCGCGAGATGCGCTTCGCCAGCGAGAACTACCGCGAGCCGTTCCGGCAATTCGACTTCCTGACGTTCCTCCGGAACTCCGTCTTCGTCACCGTCGTCGCGACGATCATCACCCTCGTCGTCAACTCGATGGCGGCGTTCGCGCTGTCCAAATATCAGTTCCGCGGACGCGGCGCGGTGCTCGCCGTCATCCTCGCCACGCTGATGGTGCCGCTC
>JACCSN010000087.1 GCA_013812985.1 Hyphomicrobiales bacterium
TGGGGCCGGCATGCAGACGACGGGCGTTGTGCGTTGCGACCAGCCGCGCTCACTCGACATGAGGGCTCGCGGCGGGAGGAAACTTGAAAGCGCGCCTGAGTGGGTCGTTGATGAGGTCTTGGCCAAGGTGGCACCGCTGTTCGAGTAGAGCGGATGCGCCAGCAGTCTGTGCGGATTGTCGGGTAATGCTTGTTTGTTTAGACAAGCAATAACCCTTCGCTCGGGGGATCCGCCCGACGCGTCGTTGGGGAGCAGGTTCGCGTTGAAGAAGCATTCAGCTGCTCAGCCTGACGCCTTCCAGCCGCTGCACAATCGCGATGACGCGCCATCTCACGCAGTCGGCCGCCCGCGCCCTCATGCGACGGAACTGCGGCTGTGGCTGAAGCTGCTGGCTGCCGCCAACCTCATCGAGGCGGAAATCCGGCGGCGGCTGCGCGAGCGGTTCGGCACCACGCTGCCGCGCTTCGACCTCCTGGCGCAGCTGGAGCGCGTCGAGGACGGGCTGTTGCTCGGAGAGCTGTCGCGCCGCATGATGGTGTCGAACGGCAACATGACCGGCCTGGTCGAGCGCCTCGTCCGCTCCGGGCTCATCGAGCGCAACCTCTCCGAGGCCGACCGCCGCGCCGTCCGCGTCCGCCTGACGGCCGATGGGCGGCGGGTGTTCGCCGAGATGGCGGCCGCGCATGCCGGCTGGGTCGCCGAGCTGTTCGCCGAAGTTTCAGAAGACGAGCAGAAGGCATTGTGGTCGAGGCTTGGCAGACTTGAGGCTTCAGTGTTGGCGGCAGGCGCGAACCGTGAAGGTCGTAGCCCGGATGGAGCGTCAGCGTAATCCGGGGCGGCCGGGACCAGTCGATTCCCGCATTTCGCTTTGCTGCATGCGGGCTACGGACCTGATCGCAGCACCCGGAACGCGGCCGCGGCATCGGCGAAAGCGCCGTTCATCGCCGAGATGTCGTTGGCGACCACGGTGACCGCGTAACCCTCCGCGATCTTCCCCGCCGCCTCGGCCCCAAAGGTGAACGTCCCGCAGGGCTTGCCGGCTCTCCGGCACGCCTCCAGGATTTCGGCGCAGGCGGCGGAGTGGGCGTCGCCGCCGGGCGCCGTCGCGAGCGACAGCGCGAGGTCGCCCGTGCCGATGAAGATGAAATCGACATGCCCCGCCGCGGCGATCGCCTCGGCATTGTCGACGCCCGCTTTCGTCTCGATCATCACGCCGACGGTGATCGCCTGGCTCGCCGCTCCCATGTAGGCGCGGAAATCCCGCAACGGGCGCACGCCGCCGCCGGAGCGATGGCCCTTCGGCGCGTAGTGGCAAGCCGCAGCCGCCTTCCTCGCCTGCTCCCCGGTTTCCACCAGCGGCACGATGATCCCTTCCGCGCCCGCGTCGAGCGCGCGGCCAATCGCCGTCGCCGTGTCGTCCTCGACGCGGACGAGGCACGGAACGCCAGCCGGCACGGCCCCGATCGCGGCCTCCAAGGTCGTGCGATCGAACAGCCCATGCTGCATGTCGATAACGATCGCCTCGGCGCCTGCGGCGACCGCCGCCTCGATCAGCGCCACGCTGCCGAGCGAGAACCAGAAGACGCCCAGGGGGTGGCCTTCGACGAGATTCCTTTTCAGCGTCGGCGCGCGCGGGTCAAACATGCGAGAGTTCTCCTGGCGAGCGAACGCAGAGCGAGATCGAGCGTAGCCCGGATGGAGCAGCAGCGTAATCCGGGACCGACGCTGGAGGCGAGCAACCAAGATCCGGCATTCCGCTTCGCTCCATTCGGGCTACGATCGCAGCCCTGCCCCCTTCAGAAGCGGGAACACGCGCTCGATGAAGAAGGGCAACTCGTCGGTATAGTTCAAGAAGCTCAGCGCCGCGCCGCCCCAGCCTTCGGCGGCGATCGCGGCCAGGGTTTCGGCGACCCGTTCCGGCGTGCCTACCAGCGGGTAGCTCCCGGCGCCGCCGGCGAAACGTTGGCGATAGTCGCGGTAGGCGCGCTCGTCATGGGATCGCGAGAACTCCTTCTTGCCGGCCATGTGGTTGTCGACCGCGCCATGGTCGGCCTCGCGCACCGCATAGCGCTCGTAGGCGTCTTCGGCTTCGGCCTGGGTCTCACGGCAGACGACGTGGCAGACCGTGTAGGCGCCAACCTTTCGGCCGGTCGCTTCAGCGCGCGTAGAAATGTCGTCAAGGTGCCGCCGCCCGTCCTCGATGTCGGTGAAGGTCGAGAACAGGAAATCGCAATGCCGCGCGGCGAAGTCGCGGCCGGGCGCGCCGAAGGCGGCGTTCATGGTCACCGGCCGCGGCTTCTGGAGGCTGGCCGGCTTCGACACGACGCCCTTCAGCCGGTAATAGGCGCCCTCAAAGTCGAACGGCTCGTCGGAAGCGTAGGCCTGCTCGACGACTTTGATCCACTCCTCGGCGCGCTCATAGGACCGCGCGTCCGGAAGCGTGCCGAACATGGCGAATTCCTTCGGGTTCCAGCCGCAGACGATGTT
>JACCSN010000100.1 GCA_013812985.1 Hyphomicrobiales bacterium
TTACCAGGCGAGCGCCTCTCAGCATGGCGAGGTCGGTCGGATGGCGATCAGTGGGCGACGCGGCGAACGTATCCATCGCCGCGACAGTGGCGTAGTCGGCGAGGATTCCCGTTACGGTGTTCAGGAAGACGCTCTTGCCGTTCCCGCCGGGTCCATAGACGAAGACGAGCGCGTGCTCGCGGGTGTCGCCGGTCAGGCAGTAACCGCACCATTGCTGCAGGAACCGGATGAGCTGTGTGTCGGAGCCGGTGGTCTGGTCCAGGAAGGCCAGCCAGAGCGGGCACTTGGCGACCGGGGCCGGCGCGACTCCGGCCACGTTGGTGATCCGATCGGCAGGATTGGCCGCCCGGAGGTTGCCTGTCCGCAGATCCACGGATCCCTCGGCGGTGCCGAGCAGGAGGGCATCGCGGTCCCAGTCGGCGGAGGTCACGGCGAAGGTGCGATCGGACCGACAGAACCGTTCCACGCCGCCGGCGAAGTCGGTCTTATATATAAGTGCCGGTACCGTCAGCTCCCAAGGGTAGGGCTGCGGAAATATTGAGGCGCTTCGGGTCAGACGCCACGGTCCGTTCGTGATCTTCCGCGCAAGGCTTAGGGCAACCCAAGTTCCCGCTTGCGGCGAATGGCATAGGCGCCGATCAGGCGGTCGGCGACGATGCCGATGAATGCGATGGACAATCCGGCGAGGATACCGCGCCCGGTATCGGCGCCCGGCAGCGCCTTGTAGATCTCTTGCCCGAGGTCCCGGGAGCCGATGAGCGCGGTGATCGCTGTCATGGCAAGTGCCATCATGATTGTCTGATTGATGCCGACCATGATCTCCGGTATCGCGATCGGCAGTTCCACCTTCCAGAGCCGCTGCATCGGCGTGCAGCCGGCCGCCCGCGCCGCCTCGATGATGACTGGCGGCACCCGCGTCAAGCCGAGATAGGTGAAGCGGATCACCGGCACGCTGGCATAGCCTAGTATCGCCATCACATTGGAGACGTCGCCGACCTTGAAGAGCATGATGACTGGGATGAGGTAGATGAAGGAGGGAAAGGTCTGCAGCGTGTCGCAGATCGACATCACGACGCGCGCGACCCTGTCATTGCGTGAGGCCCAAATGCCGGTCGGGATGCCGATCAGCACGCACAGAATCGTCGCGGCGGTCACGAGGTAGACCGTCAGCATGGCGGGGATCCAGTTGCCGATCACCAGGATAAAGCCGATCATGGCGGCGATCTTCAGCGCCAGCCCGACGCCGCCCAGCCGCCAGCCCGCAAGCGCCATGATCCCGAGCACAAGCGTCCACGGCACTGCGAGGTAGAAGTCGCGAAGTGGCAGCAGCGCGTTGACGATGATCCAGTCGCGCACCGGGAGGATATATTCGTAAAGGTTCTTCGACACCCAGCGGACGCCGATATCGATTGTTGAACCGATGCTGACTGTGAGCTCCTTGGGGGGGAGACCGACGGAAGGGACAAAACGGGCGAGAAGTGCACATGTCATCAGGGCGGCCAGAAAGACGAGCACGTGCCGGTGCCGTGCCCACCAGGGTTCGGCCGCGCCGCTCCGCGCCGGGGCGCGATACGCATAGGCCTGCGTAAGCCGGTCGAGCACGACCGCGATCAGCACGATGGCGATCCCCTGCTCCGTCGCCTTGCCAACCTGCAGTTGCTGGAGCGAGTAGAGGAGCTTCTGGCCGAGCCCGGAAGCGCCAACCAGCGAGGCGATCACCGCAAGAGCGAGGGTGAGCATGACGACCTGGTTGAGCCCCAGCATGATCGTCTGATGGGCTGCCGGCAGCTCGACCTTCCACAGGAGCTGGCGCGGCGTGCAGCCTGACATGCGGCCGGCTTCCGACACTTCGGGAGGGACGGTGCGGACGCCCAGAACGACGCAGCGCGCCATCGGCGGCATTGCGAAGATCACGGTGGCGATCAAAGCCGGGACCTGGCCGAAGCCGAACAGGACGACGACCGGCGCGAGATAAGCCATGTGCGGCGTCGCCTGCATGATATCGAGGGCCGGCGCGGTCGTCCGCTCCATACGGCGGCTCTTCACCGCGCCGATGCCGAGCGCCAGCCCGAGGCCGGCGGCGATCGGCACGGCGACCAGGACAAGAGCCAGTGTTTGCATGGTGTCGGCCCAGAGGCCGAACACGGCGACGTAGAGACATGAAGCCGCGCAGAACAGCGCCAGCCGCCAGCCGCTCACCCAGTGGCCGAGGACTGCCACCCCCGCCATGACCGCGATCCATGGGAGCGGCGGGATGCCGACGCTCCGAAATCCGCGGTAAAGCGCCGCCTCCACCCAGAACAGCGGCCAGGAGAGCAGCCACGATAGACCGCGCGTGAGGTCGCGGACCTGTAGCGAGAACAGGCCGGCGTCGTTGGCCAGCCAGGCGAAGGCGCGCGTGATCCAGCTCTTCAGCGGAATGACCCAGTCCGCCGGCCAGGCCTCGGTCCAGGGCAGAAGGCGAGCGGCGATCAGGCTGGCGGCGACGACGGCGAGCACTGCGCCAAGCCACCAGAGGTTTTCCGCGCGAAGCCGGATGGTTGGCGGCGGCGCCGATTGCAGCTCGACGGCGCTCAATGCTGCGGCCCGCGGAACAGGCTGTCGATCATGCTTTGGCGCGTAACGATCCCGATCGGCCGCCCAGCCTCGTCGATGACGGGCACCGGGCCGTCAGCCTCCAGAACCCGCGCCGCCACGTCCCCCAGCTTTTGATGCGCACCGACGCCATCACCGTCAAAGCGCGCGTTTCGCGGCAGCGGCTCCATGATGCGCTCTACCGAGATGATGCGGTCGCGCGGCGCTTCGCGCGCGAAGTCCGCCACGTAAGCATCCGCCGGACTGGTTACTATCGCTTCGGGGGTACCGAGCTGGATCAGCCGTCCGTCCTTCATGATGCCAATGCGGTCGGCAAGCCGCGTCGCCTCGTCGAAATCGTGCGTAATGAAGACAATCGTCTTCCGCAGCATCGTTTGCAGCTTGAGAAACTCGTCCTGCATTTCGCGGCGAATCAGCGGATCAAGCGCGGAGAACGGCTCGTCGAGAAACCAGATGTCGGGTTCCACGGCCAGGCTGCGCGCGATGCCGACGCGTTGCTGCTGACCACCGGAAAGCTCGCGCGGGAAGTAGTCTTCCCGCCCATCGAGGCCGACCAGCGCCAGAATCCGGCGCGCCCGCGCCTCGCGCTCCTTGCGGTCGACCTTCTGCACCTCCAGCGGAAAGGCCACGTTGGAGAGCACGCTTCGATGCGGCAGGAGCCCAAAATTCTGAAACACCATGCCCATCTTGTGCCGCCTGATCTCGATCAGTTCGGCTGGTCTGGCGGCGAGCAGGTCCGCGCCGTCGAACAGGACCTGCCCGGCGGTGGGCTCCGTCAGCCGCGTCAGGCAGCGGATGAGCGTCGACTTGCCGGAGCCGGAGAGGCCCATGACGATCAGGATCTCGCCGGCCTTCACTTCGAACGACACGTCCTGGACGGCCCCTATATAGCCCGCCGCGCGGAGCTCCTCCGGAGCGGGTGACGGCCCGTGCGATCTTAGGAACGCGGCGGCGTCCGGGCCGAAGAGCTTCCATAGCCCCCGACAGGAGACCTTTACCTCGTCGGTCATGGCTCCTCACCCGTCATCGCCGCCGGGCTCGGGCCGGCGGGTCCCGCCGGCTCGATCAATCGGCTCGGGAGGTCACGGCATCCATGTCTTCCACTTGGCTTCGTTCTCGGCGATCCACTTCTTGGCGGCGTCCTCCGGGCTCAGCGCGTCGACGTCCACCATCGCCGCGGCCGCCGCGATCTCTTCGTTGTTGAAATTTACGTTCCTGAGGAAGGCGGCGGCGGCTGGCCACTTCTTCTCCAGGTCCGGGGAACCCGCCTTCTTGAGGTAGCCTTTCTCCGGCGCGCCGCAATCGTAGATGGCCTGAGGGTTGGATCCCCAGGCGGGGTCGCTGTGGCACGCCGGGTCGTAATCCGGAAACTTCACGAACTCGCCCTCGAACTTCGCCTCGATGAAGTTCGGCGTCCAGTTGAACAGGACGATCGGTTCCTTGCGGTCGTAGGCCGCCTGGAGTTCCGCCCACAAGGTTGCCGCCTGCCCGACGGGAACCTCCTGGAAATTCATGTTCAGCGCCTGGATGCGTTCCGAGTAATGCTTGCCCCAATCCGCCGGCGGCCCGACGAAACGGCCCTTCGGCTGCGTCTCGGCTGTGGCAAACTTGTCGGCGCAAGCGTCAAGCGCTTTCCAGTCCGGCAGGCCGGGGCAGACCTCTTTCACATATGTCGGATACCACCAGTCCTCGCGCGTGATGGCTTCGTGGTCGCCCAGGTCGAGGAGGCCCTGCGCCTTGGCCTTCTCGAAGGATTCCGCCTGCGAGCCCTCCCAGACCTCGATCTGGAAATCCATGTCGTTATTTGGCATGGCGGTATATTGCAGCTGGGTATCGGACGACTTGTATTCGACGTTGTAGCCCATCTGCTCCAGAAGCTGGCCGACGACGTTCGAAAGCACGAGTTGGCTCGTCCAGTTGTTCGTCACGATCCTGATCGGATCCGCTGATTCTGGCACAGCCGCCGACGAGAGCCCTGCAGCGAAGAGCATCGGGGCGAACAGGCCAGCTGCTGCAATTCTTCTCAATGCGTGCATATGGATACCTCGCGCTTGGAGGGCCGACACCCGGCCGCGACGCTTGCTTCGTGTTAAGCGACCATCCACTGTATCGCGGGCCGCAAGCCGCGTCGAGCCTCGGGCATCCCGCGCCGATGCCCGAAAGTCCGTGCTGTCACATATTCTAGGCGCGCCATGCTGGCCATGACATCGGATTTGCGTGATTGCGGCGTCGACGCTCCACAGGCCGCGGAGACTTGATCTTGCTTGAGCCAAGGGAGACGCCGGCGGGACATGCGGCGCGGCTGCCGATCTGGACCGCGCGGGTCGAGCCCCGACCGCTCGCGGGTGGCATGACCAACACGAATTTCTCCGTGGAGGATGGCGGCCGGCGCTACGTCGTGCGCATCGGCGGCGATATCGACGTGCACGGAATTTCCAGGAAGAATGAGCTTGCCGCCAGCCGCGCGGCCCATGCGGCCGGGATTGCGCCGGAGGTGGTCCATGCGGAGCCGGGCGCGCTGGTGCTTGCCTTTGTTGAGGGGCGGACTTTCCAGCCGGAAGACATCCGGAACCCGACCAATCTCGACAGGATCGTTGCGCTGTTGCGCCGCTGCCATCGGGACATCCCGCAGCATCTGAGGGGCCCCGGTTTCATGTTCTGGCCATTCCATGTTGTGCGCGACTACGGGCACACGCTGCGCGAGCAGCACGGGCGCGAGTCGGCTCAGGTCGCCGGCTTGCTCAGCCATGCCGACGTCCTTGAGCGTGCCGTCGGCCCGATCGACGTCGGATTCGGACACAATGACCTGCTCGCGGCAAATATCATCGACGATGGAAACTCGCTCTGGCTAGTCGATTGGGAATATGCCGGGTTCAACTCGCCCCTGTTCGACTTGGGCGGGTTGGCGTCGAACAGCGGCCTTTCGCCGGAACATCGGGAGCGGCTGCTGGAAGCCTATTTCGAGCGGCCGGTGACAGACGAGCTCCGGCTCCGCCACGTGGCGATGACCGCCGTGTCGCTGTTGCGCGAAACCCTGTGGAGCATGGTCTCGGAACTCCATTCTACCATCGAATTCGACTATCGCGCCTATTCGGCAGAGAACCTGTCGCGCTTTGAAGGCGCGTTCGCCGCCTTCGAGGACATGGAGCGTTCATGAGCGATCTGCCGGCCTCGGTGAAAGTTATCATCGTCGGCGGCGGCATCGTCGGCTGCTCGGTCGCCTACCATCTGGGGAAGCTCGGCTGGACCGACGTGCTGCTGGTTGAGCGCGGCAAGCTGTCCTGCGGTTCAACATGGCATGCCGCGGGGCTCGTCGGGCAACTCAGGACAAACGCCAACGTCACGCAGCTCCTGGGCCATTCCGTCGCGCTCTACGACCGGCTGGAAGCAGAGACGGGCCTTGCGACGGGCTGGAAACGCAACGGCGGATTACGCCTCGCCTGCACTGCCGAGCGCTGGACCGAGGTGAGGCGTCAGGCCACGACAGCGCGTTCGTTCGGCCTCGAAATGCAGCTGCTGACGCCGAAAGAGGCGCAGGAGCTTTGGCCACTGATGAACGTCGACGACGTGCTTGGCGCGGCGTTCCTGCCGAGCGACGGCCAGGCGAGCCCAAGCGACATCGTCCAGGCACTTGCTCGGGGCGCACGTCAGGGCGGCGTCGGCATCCGCGAGGATGTCGCGATCACCGGCATCCGGGTCGAGAACGGAGCGGTGTGCGGCGTGAACACGGCCGATGGGTTCATCGCCTGCGAAAAGCTCGTCATCTGCGCGGGACAATGGTCGCGCGAGATCGGCCGCATGGCAGGCGTGAACGTCCCGCTGGTCGCAGTCCAGCACCAATACATCATCACGGAAGCAATCCCGGGCGTCACCTCGACCCTGCCGACGCTACGCGACCCCGACCGGCTCACCTATTACAAGGAGGAAGTCGGCGGGCTCGTGTTGGGCGGCTACGAGCCGAACCCGATCCCCTGGGCTGAGAATGGCATTCCTGACGGCTTCCAGTTCCAGCTGCTTCAATCCGACTGGGACCACTTCATGCCGATCCTCGAACTGGCGCTGCCGCGCGTGCCGGCGCTTCAAGAAGTCGGGGCCAAGCAGCTCCTCAACGGCCCCGAAAGCTTTACGCCCGACGGCAATTTCATCCTTGGAGAGGCGCCAGAAGTCAGGGGCATCTTCATCGGCGCGGGATTCAACGCCTTTGGCATAGCTGCAGGCGGCGGCGCCGGGATGGCGCTCGCGGAATGGGTGACCAAGGGAGAGCCGCCCTATGACCTTTGGGCCGTCGACATCCGACGCTTCGGCCGCAACCATTTCGATGTCGATTGGGTGCGAACGCGCACGCTGGAGGCCTATGCCAAGCACTACACGATGGCGTGGCCCTTCGAAGAGCACCAGTCCGGCCGCCCACTGCGTCGTTCGCCGCTTTACGATCGACTGAAGGAGCAGGGCGCCATTTTCGGGGAGAAACTCGGCTGGGAGCGCCCCAATTGGTTCGCCGACCCGGCGTCCGGCGAAGAGGCACGCGACATCTACTCCTACGGCCGCCAGAACTGGTTCACCGCGGTAGGCCGCGAGCACAAGGCGACGCGCGAGCGCGTCGTGGTGATCGACCAGTCATCCTTCGCCAAGTTCATGATGGTCGGGCGCGACGCCGAAGGGGCGCTCTCCTGGATCTGCGCAAACGACGTCAGCAAGCCGCCGGGCGCGGTCACCTATACGCAGATGCTGAACACGCGCGGCGGTATCGAATGCGACCTGACCGTCGCCCGCCTTGCCGAGGACAGCTATTACATCGTGACTGGAACCGGCTTCGCCACGCACGATTTCGACTGGATCCGCCGAAACATTCCAGACGGGCTGGACGCGCATCTGATCGACGTAAGCTCGCAGTATGCGGTGCTCTCTCTGATGGGCCCCCGCGCCCGCGATGTTCTTTCCGCACTCACCCGCGACAACGTCTCGAACGACGGCTTCCCGTTTGCCACGTTGCGGAGGATTGCCGTCGCCGGCGCTCCCGTGCTGGCGCTGCGCCTCACCTATGTGGGTGAGCTCGGTTGGGAGCTGCACGTCCCGGTGGAGTTCGCGGCGATACTCTATGATAAGCTCATGGAGGCCGGTCGGCCGTATGGGTTAGCTAATGCCGGCTACCGGGCGATCGAATCGCTGCGGCTGGAGAAAGGCTACCGCGCCTGGGGGGCCGACATCGGCCCCGACCACAATCCCCTGATGGCCGGGCTCGGCTGGGCACTGAAACTGAAGAAGAACGTCCCGTTCATGGGCCGCGAAGCCATAGAGGCAGCCCTCGATCAGAAGTTGCCCAGGCTGCTTGCCGGCTTCACGGTCAACGATCCTGGAATTGTCTTGCTGGGGCGGGAAACGATCTATCGCGACGGCAAGCGGGTCGGTTGGCTATCGAGCGCGGGCTGGGGCTATACGATCGGCAAGAACATCGGCCTTGGCTATGTGCGCGACGCGGAGAACGGGGTCGACGGCGACTGCGTGATGTCCGGCTCCTACGAATTGGAGGTGGCCACCGAGCGGGTCCCCGCGGCAGCGTTCCTGAAGCCGCTCTACGACCCACACATGCTGCGGGTGAAATCCTGATGGGCGCGTACCGTTCGTCGGGTTTATGAAGCCGCGCACGCGTGCACCGGGTTGTACGAGGATCACAGGAATGGCTTCCGGCACGGCTGACGACCTCCGCAATCATTTCCTCGGTTGGCAGGCCGCGAATTATCGCCGGCGATTACGGTGCTGCTCGCGCCACGGGAGCCGGCGGAGAGCACCCTTCTTCCGTTTGGAGGCCCCGCCACGGCAGGTATGACAACTCCGGCCTGCCCCGTCGATGAGACGCTTGTCCAACAGCCGCTAGTTCCGAACCCGAATCTTCTCGGGGTCGTAATGCGGGAAGCGGACGACGCGAGCGGGGAGCCGCTTTTGCTGGCCATCCAGCTTGCCGATCTCCAGCTCCGCGCCGATCTCGGAAGAGCTGATGTCGAGCCGGGCCAGAGCGATGTTCGTCTTCAGAACCGGCGAGCGGGTCGCGCTCGTCACGACGCCGATCTGGGCGCGGCC
>JACCSN010000107.1 GCA_013812985.1 Hyphomicrobiales bacterium
AAACCAGATGCAGAAGTTCCTTGGCAGATGCCCTCGCATCGGGAGATGGGCGATCGCCGTCTCCACAGGCGCTGCCCTCCTGGCGGCGCCATCGCTGATCAATCCCGCGGCGGCGGTTACCCCCAGCCCGTTCGTCGTCGACGAGAATGCGCCAAAAATCCTCCGGGGGGTGTACGATCCCCGCGGCGCGTTCGGCGACGAGCCAGGGGTCGCCATCGAGCACATCTTCATGCCCTGGCAGGAGGTCGACTGGGCGACGCTCCGCACCGCCGACAGTTACGCATCGAGCCGGGGGCGCGAGCTGCTGATCAGCATCGAACCCTGGTCCTGGTCGTCGACCAGCCATCCCTCCAACCAGGAGCATCTGACCGCGATCCGGCAGGGCGGGTTCGATTCGGACATCCAGGCGTTCTGCCAGGCGACCGAGGGACTGGAGAGCCGGGTGACGATCCGCTGGGGTCATGAGATGGACGACGTGTCCGGCCGTTATGCGTGGGCGGGCCTGCAGCCCGAGGAGTATATCGGGGCGTACCGCCACTTTGTCGACGAGTGCCGGCGCGTCTCGCCCGACGCCGTGTTCATGTGGTCTCCGAAGGGGGAGGCGACGCTCGCGGGCTATTACCCCGGCGATGGGTATGTCGACTTCGTCGGCATCACGGTGTTCGGGCTGCAGGCCTACGACCGCGAGAAATTCAATCGGGATCGGAGCTTCAGCGAACACCTCAGCGAGCGCTACGATCGCGCGGCGGCGTTCGGCAAGCCGGTGATCGTCGCGGAGCTCGGCTTCAACGGCGACGCGAACTACATGGAAGCTTGGGCGGAGGAGGTGGCCTGCACCGACGACGAATTCCCGCTGCTGCGGGGGCTCGTCTATTTCAACGAGGTCGAAACCCACGCTTGGCCCGAAAATTTCGGCAAACCGGACTGGCGTGTCAGCCCGGATTTCTTGAACCGGAGCTGCCGAAAGGAGAGCGCTCAGTACTTGCAACCCCTGACCGAAGAGGATCCGATAATGAGTGTGGGCAGCATCGCATCCACGACATTCGCGGCGTTAGTGATCTCCGCCCCCGCGGCGATGGCCGATACAGTTCCGGAAGCCGCGGCGCAGGCGATGCCGGTTGCCGCGGTCGAGGGCGCAGCGGAGGCGATGCCGGTCGCCGCGACCGATGCCGCGCCGCAGGCGCAGCCGGCTGACGCGGTCGAGGCTGCGGCGAAGGCGAGGCCGATGACGGCGGTCGAGCTCGTCCAGGTCTACGGCGGCAAGTCCTGGATGTGGTCGGACGGGGCCGGCTATCTGGCGCCCGACCGCCGCTTTCTCGCCTGGTCCGGCGCCGGCGATACGGCGACCTATGCGTCGGGGCGCTGGCTCGTCACCGATGCCGGGCGGATGTGCTTCAAGGCGGTCTGGGAATATGATGGCGGCTCCAGCCCGGCATTGACCTGCTTCAGCCATCGGAAAGACGGTTCGACGATCTACCAGAGGAAGGAGCCGGCAGGGGAGTGGTACGTTTTCCGGCACAGCGACGCCTCGGTGGAGAGCGAATACAAGAAGCTCCAGAAGGGCGACGCCGTCACGGCCAATCTCAGCCTGGTCCAGGCGCAACTGCGTCGGTAGCAGCGACGCATCGCGGCAGAATCCGGCTCCACGAGACGCCGCGAAGGGTCGAGGCCGCCGAGCTTTGGCCGGGTTTGCGAGGGCCTGCCGGCCGCCACGTCCGCAAGGAGCGTGGCGGCTCGGTTCGATTGCGATCGCGGCGGCTGCCTGAGCCGCTCGCGTTCAATCCGCGGCGCCTTCGGCTTGCTCGGTCCAAAGGCGCGGGCGCACACGCCAGTCCGGCGTGCCGTAGCCGCCCCACCATGGGTATGGCTCTTTCATGTTGAAGTAGACGACAGCGGCGACGAGGGGCAGGTCGGCCCTTGCCGCCTGGATTCCCGACAGCACGGCCTGCCTGTAGCTTGGATCGCCAGACACCCCGAATTCAGCAACGATGACCGGCTTGTTGCGGAAAGCAACGTATCCGTATTTCTTCGCGGCCAGTTCCGAGAAGGAACGTCCACGGCGGTAATAATCCATGTCGACTTGCTGCAGGCCCCAGATCGGCAGGCCGATGTAGTCGACGTATTGGTCGCCTGGATAATATTGGCTGGGATCGCTTGAGGCCATGGGCGACCAGACAAATTGAGCTTCAGGCGCATGGCGTCGGCACTTGGTCACAAAGCGCCGGAAGGCTCGAACGAAGGCGTAAGGCTTCGCTCCCGCCCACGGATAGCGGCCTGACGTGTCGTCCATCTCGTGACCCCATCGGACGAGCACCGGCGACCCGGCCTCTCCGATCGCCCGGCAGATCGTCCTTATCTCCGGATTGTATTCGCCTTCCCAAATCTGCTTCAGGAATTTTTCGGGGGTGGCAGACTCGCCTGGCCGCTTGAAGGGCTCGACTGTCACGAAGAGCTGGCGATCTCGCCGCTCGGCGTATCTCACAAGGGAACGGAACCACGGCTTGTACAACGAGTACCAGGAGACGAAGACGTGTTCGATTCCGATCGCCTGACTAGATCGGAATGCCTTCTCCGGATCGTATACCCCAAGCGTCAAAGGGCGGTCGGGATCTGGGGGCGAGAGGGATTCCATCGCCTGAGCCGACGAGAAAGCATCCTCGGCTGGCACGACGACGCCATGAGCAGCCGCAAACAAGGCCAGAGCCGCACAGGCTCTCCAACGCAAGAACATCCGCCTCATCCTCTAATGGGATTGTTTTCAAGCGGATAATGTCTTGGATAAGTATACTAGATATGGACGGTGAGAACTTAACGTTAGTATAGGTAAATAGATTGTCTTCTAGGGAATTCTTACGGTTAAGACAGTTTTCATGGATAGAATTAACAGAATTCCGAAATGTGCACGCGGAGCCAGGTCTCGCGTCGCTATAGTTCGGCGCTTCCGGTCGGTGGCTGGCTAGGAGGGGACAGAGGAAGCGACCGGAGCCAGACCGGCGGACGACGCCGGCCGGCCTGATAGGCGGCGCTTAAACGCCCGTTGCCGCGTAAATCGCTCTACCCGGCCAGCTCGTAATCGGACGGGCCGACCACGCTGTCGAGCAGCGCGGCTGGAACCGCGACGGGTGGGTGGACGCGATGGGCACAATCGAGCCGCTCGCAAAGCCGGCAGGTGACGCCGATCGGCCGAACCGACAGCGCCGGCCAGCCGGCGGCGAAGCCCGCCGCATCCTCGCGGCGCCAGCCGATCAGAGCCAGCCGGCGCGGCGCCGGCAGGCCGGGCGACCAGGCGCCGTGCTCCGCTATCGCGACAACCAGAAAAGCGCGCTCGTCCGGCAGAACGATCTCCGCATGGACCGGCTGGCCGGGACTTACTTCGTCGAAAAGCGGCAGCCGAGCGCAGAGAGGCCCAAAGCGGGGGAACGGAAACCCGGCGCCTTGGCTGCGCGACAGCGTTCCTCCCGACGCATCGAGAACGATCGTGAACGCGGCGGGCATTTCGCGCCCATCGCCGATCGCCGCGATGCGGGCCATGATCCGTGACGGGCGGAGCTGGAACCGCGCCGAAAGCCGGATGAGGTCGAGCCGCAGCTCGCGCGCCGCCGCCGCGAGCCGCCCCGCCGGGGCCAGGATCGCTTCCGCGAGCCGCGTGGCGAAGCCGATCCGGCAGATCCGCGCGGCTTCCGTCTCCATCAGCCCCGCCGCGCCGGTCAGCCGTTCCAGGAGGTCCCGGTGGCCCGACAAGGCGACTTGCCGCGCCAGCAGGAATGGCCGATCCAGGAGTGGAACCCTCTCCGAGATGAACAATCGTTGCGAATGGCGGTCGAACCGGCATTGCTCGACCGGCATGACGTGGCCCGGCAGGATGCGCACATCGATGCCGCACGCGTCGCGTAGATGGCTCTTGAGAGCCTGGCTCGAATCGTCGCGCGGCGACAGCTGCTCGGCGAGCTCTTCGGCGGCCGCTTCCAGCTCCGGATAGTGCGGGCCGGACTGCTCGAAATAGGACACGGCGCGATCGAAGGGGAGCCGCGCCGCGGTCTCGGGCGGCGCTTTGCCGCTTTCCGCCATCCGGTGCGACAGGTCGGCAAGCCGCATCAGCGCCTCGCGCCAGGCCTGATGAAGCCGGGTCACGCCGCGCGCCGCGTTCGGCGCCGTCTCGGCCATGTCGTGGAGCTCCGCCGGCGAGGCGATCTCGCCGGCCAGCAGGGGATCGGAAAAAACCTCCTTCAGCGCCTCGAACGCCCCCTGTCCCTCCTCGCGCGAGATCTCCGTCACGTCGATCCCGTAGACGCGGGAAAGCTTCAGGAGCACCTGGACCGTCAACGGGCGCTGGTTGCGCTCGATCAGGTTCAGATAGCTCGCCGACAGGCCGAGATCGGCCGCCATTTGGGTCTGGCTGCGGCCGAGCCGCTGCCTGAGGCGCTTCAGGCGGGCGCCGGCGAAAATCTTCCGCTCCACGGGCATTCCCCGCTATGACAAAGCTTTACAACTTAACTCGGCAGCTTTGCATCTCTCGACAGAATGACCCGGATTTCGGGCTCTGTCACGCGTTTCGTCTCGACATTTCGCACTGCAATGTAAAACTCCTTCACAGTCGATTTGTGATTTGGAGCATGATGTGACGGAGTTTCAGGATCTTGTCCCGAGCGCGCCCAAGGGCCGCTTCGAAGGAGTCGAACGACCGTACGCGCTGAGCGAGGTAGAGCGGCTCAGGGGTTCGCTGCCGATCCGTCACTCCCTCGCCGAGCACGCGGCGAACCGGCTCTGGCGGCTTTTGCGCGAAGAGGACTTCGTCAATGCGCTGGGCGCGCTTTCGGGCAATCAGGCCATGCAGATGGTCCGCGCCGGGCTGAAGGCGATCTACCTGTCGGGCTGGCAGGTCGCCGCCGACGCCAACAGCGCCGGCGCAATGTATCCTGATCAGTCGCTCTATCCGGCCAATTCCGGTCCGGAGCTTGTGCGCCGGATCAATCGCACGCTGCAGCGCGCCGACCAGATCGAGACGCTGGAAGGCAAGCGCTCGGTCGAGACCTGGTTCGCGCCGATCATCGCCGACGCGGAAGCTGGTTTTGGCGGGCCGCTCAACACTTTCGAGATCATGAAGGCCTTCATCGAGGCCGGAGCGGCGGGCGTGCATTTCGAGGATCAGCTCGCCTCGGAAAAGAAGTGCGGCCATATGGGCGGCAAGGTCCTGATCCCGACCGCCGCGCACATCCGCAATCTGGTCGCGGCGCGGCTCGCGGCCGACGTGATGGGCGTGGCGACCCTGGTGATCGCGCGCACGGACGCCGAAGCGGCGAAGCTCATCACCTCCGACGTGGACGAGCGCGACCGGCCGTTCATCGAGGCCGGCGAACGCACGGCCGAGGGCTTCTACCGGGTCCGGAACGGGCTGGAGCCCTGCATCGCCCGCGCCGTCGCTTATGCGCCTTACGCCGACCTGATCTGGTGCGAGACCTCGAAGCCGGATCTCGATCAGGCGAGGCGCTTCGCCGACGGCGTGCACCGGGCGCATCCCGGCAAGATGCTCGCCTACAATTGCTCGCCGTCGTTCAACTGGAAGAAGCACCTGGACGACGCGACGATCGCGAAGTTCCAGCACGAGCTGGGCGCTATGGGCTACAAATTCCAGTTCATCACGCTCGCCGGCTTCCACCAGCTGAATTTCGGCATGTTCGAGCTCGCCCGCGGCTACCGCGACCGCCAGATGGCGGCGTATTCGGAGCTGCAGGAGGCGGAATTCGCGGCCGAGCCGGCCGGCTACACCGCCACGCGTCACCAGCGCGAGGTCGGCACCGGCTATTTCGACGCCGTGTCGCTGACCATAACCGGCGGCCTGTCCTCCACCACGGCCATGGCGGACTCCACGGAGGCCGCGCAGTTCACGGTCGAGCCGGCGAAGCAGAAGGCCGCCTGAAACCAAGGAGAATTTCCATGATCCAGACGAACGTCAAGGAACGGGCCGAGGCGCTCACCTCGGAGATGTCCGACACGCAGCAGACCGCTATCCGCGCGCTCGGAAACGAGCTCCACCGGCTGAACCAGGCTGTCGTGCGCTGCGTCGACGCCGGCCTGAGCGTCGAGCTGCAGCGAACCGCCCGGCACCATGCGGAGGGCGGCTTCTGGGGCGACCTCCTGGTGCCGATCGTCGTCAAGCAGTCCTGAACGGGCAGGGCTGATCCAAGCTTCGCTAGCGCGCTCGCCCGAAAGCGAGCGACCGCACAGCGACGAAAAAGGTCGCGCACGCTTTTTTGCGTGCCGTCCGCTTCGATATGCTGATAGCCTTCGCACAACCAACAACAGGCGACGGGAGGAATCATGGATGGAGTCTTCCGACTTCATTCTGGAGACAACCGGCCTTACCAAGGAGTTCGGTGGATTCGTGGCGGTGAGCAGCGTTGATCTGGCCGTCCGGCGCGGTTCGATTCATGCCCTCATCGGCCCGAACGGCGCCGGCAAGACGACGTGCTTCAATCTCTTGACGAAGTTCCTGACGCCGACGCGCGGGCGCATCAGCTACAAGGGTCGCGACATCACCGCCATGAAGCCGGCCGATGTCGCCCGCCTCGGCCTCGTCCGGTCGTTCCAGATCTCCGCCGTGTTCCCGGACATGACGGTACTGGAGAATGTCCGCATTGCGCTGCAGCGGCGCAAGCGCGGCGATTCCCTCGATTTCTGGCGCTCCGAGAAGGCGCTCGACGGCCTGAACGACGAGGCCCGGACGCTGGTCGAGGCGGTCGGCCTCACCACTTTTGTCGAGGCGCGCGCCGGCGACCTCTCTTACGGCCGCAAGCGGGCGCTGGAGATCGCGACCACGCTCGCCCTCGACCCGGAAATGCTGCTCCTCGACGAGCCGATGGCCGGCATGGGCCATGAGGATATCGA
>JACCSN010000127.1 GCA_013812985.1 Hyphomicrobiales bacterium
TTGATCGCGTCCGCTACAAGCGCCACCGGCTTGACCGTCGGGTGGAGCGCCAGCTCCTCCAAGCGGCCGCGGCGAAACGTGTTCACGCCCGGATAGTCCCACACATTCGTGCGGTTGCGTCCGAACCGGCCCAGTTCGACATTGTTGATGTGCGCCGCGCTCCCGCTCTTCCACACGAAGATCAACTCGTGCTTCGAGCGGTAGAGTGAGCCCATGCCGCCATTGGTCTTGTTCCAGACCACGAGGTTCTTCAACTCGGAAAAGGCGGAACGGCCAGCCGTGAGCACCTCGAACAGGTGGCGCCAGTCCATGCACACGAAGTGCAGCGCGCCATCGGTGCTGTGGCGCACCAAGTGATTGAAGACGGTCTCGAGAAAGCCCGCGAACTCGGCCTCGCTCATCTCGCCGGATGCAAAGGCGAACTCGCGGTGGCGGATCCGCCCCGATCCGCACACGTGACCGTGGATCGGGACGTTGAACGGAGGATCGGTCACCACGATCTCAGCCAGCTCTGGCCCCAAGACGTGCCCGTAGCTATCGGACTCGAGCGCGTTGCCGCACAGGAGGCGGTGCGCGCCGAGAGCCCAGAGGTCTCCAGCTCGCGAGACCGGGCGCGCCTCGGCCAGCTTCGGTATGTGATCCTCAGGTCCCGGTGCTTCGCCCTTGGCCTCCCCGCGCTCCTCGAGGAGAAGGTCGATCTCACCCATCTCGAAGCCGGTCAGCTCGACATCGAAGTCGAGGTCGATCAGGCCTTGCAGCTCAATCGCCAGGATCTCGCGGCTCCAGCCCGCTTTCTCGGCCAGCCGATTGTCTGCGATGACGTAGGCTCGCTGCTCGGCCTCGGACAGGTGCGAGAGCCGCAGGGCAGGCACCCTTTGCATGTTGAGGAGCTTTGCAGCCTCGACTCGACCATGGCCCGCAATGATCTGACCGCGATCGTCGACCAGGATCGGATTGGCGAACCCGAAACGCTCGATGCTGCGCGCTATCTCCCGGATCTGCTTTTTCGAGTGCGTTCTGGCATTGCCGCTGTAAGGACGCAGATCCGCCGGCGGCAGGAACTCCACCGCGTCGGGCAAAGGTCGATGAGGCATGGATAATGAACCAGGTCGGAGGCGGATGACGCGGGTCAGCCGAGGATTTCGACGCCGACACCGCAGCGATGATGGGCGCATCCACGCCCGTGCCTGCCCCCGAGCCATCCGGCCCGCACAACTTTCGCGAACACATCGAATGCGATCGATGGCACCGCAGGGAATGGTGCATCCACACCTTCAACCCCGCCACTACTCATCCGGCATCTACTTACATAGATGAGTCGCAGCCTGTCTTCAAGTACCTCCGCAGCCGAAGACCATGCGCCTGCTCAAACGCTGGTCTCTCATCTTTCTCTGCTGTCGCCGACCAGTTTTGACCAGTTCCCTGATCAGCCGAAATGTTTCCCTGTTCCCGCTCGATCATTCCCTGTTACGTACGTTTAGGGAATTTGGAAGCTAGTCACTGAACCGGCTGCTTGTTTTCGGCCGCGGTCGCGGCCACGACGCCAAAAATCGCCGAGATTCCCTGTATTTTCCCTGCAGAACAGGGAAATACGGCGGAGACTGGTTCGCATGGGACTGCCCCCACCACCACCCACCCCTCCGCCGCTCCCCGGTTTCCAGTCTCGCGAGAGATAGTAGAGACTACAGAGGCTTGCGAGCATGGTCACCGCAGAGACCGTTCCAAGCGCGGCCGAGAAAGCTGCTCCGCCCGCCGAACTCGAGGCCTTGTCTCTGGCCTCTATAACTCGGTTTCCTGCTTGGATCATCGTCGGATCGAGAGACTCTGTTCGCAGTTGCAAGAGACCGGTTGTCGCTCCAAGGCTCGCCGGATCGCTTGCCGGCTGTGCCGAAAGACCCTCTCGTTCTCTCTCGACGGTAAGCGTCGAGCAGATGGTGTGGCGGTTAGCGGAGTAGCCGAGGGTCAGGATCCAGCAGAACGGGGCCCGCGGGGGCCCCGTTGAGTTCGACAGGTTGTTACCTGGTCTAGTAGTCCATGCCACCCATCCCGCCCATGCCACCCATGCCGCCGCCCGGCATGCCGCCCGCGCCGGACTCCTTCTTCGGATGCTCGGCGACCATGGCCTCCGTCGTCACCAGCAGGCCTGCGACCGAGGCAGCATCCTGCAATGCGACCCGGACCACCTTTGCGGGGTCGATGATGCCGGCCTCAACGAGATCCTTGTATTCCTCGGTCTGGGCGTCAAAGCCGAACACGTCTGACTTGTTGTCCAGAACCTTGCCGACCACGATGGACCCGTCGACGCCCGAATTCTGCGCGATCTGACGCATCGGCGACTCAAGCGCCTTGAGCACGATGTTGATGCCCGCCTGCACGTCGGAATTCTCGGACGTAAGCCCCTGGATCGCCTTCTTGGCGCGCAGCAGAGCCACACCCCCACCCGGCACGATCCCCTCCTCGACGGCCGCGCGGGTCGCATGCAATGCGTCGTCGACGCGGTCCTTGCGCTCCTTAAGCTCGACCTCACTGCCGCCGCCGACGCGAATGATGGCGACGCCGCCGGACAATTTTGCCAATCGCTCCTGCAGCTTCTCCTTGTCGTAGTCGGAGGTGGTCTCCTCGACCTGCGCTTTGATCTGCGCGATACGGCCTTGGATGTCGGCCTTGTCGCCGGCGCCGTCGACGATCGTAGTGTCTTCCTTCGAGATCGACACCTTCTTGGCGCGGCCAAGCATGTCCAGCGTGACGTTCTCAAGCTTGATGCCGAGGTCCTCCGAGATGAGCTGGCCGCCGGTCAACACCGCGATGTCCTGCAGCATGGCCTTGCGGCGATCGCCGAAGCCTGGCGCCTTGACGGCAGCGACCTTCAGTCCGCCGCGCAGCTTGTTCACCACCAGAGTGGCAAGCGTTTCGCCTTCCACATCCTCGGCGATGATCAGGATAGGCTTCCCGGACTGCACCACCGCCTCAAGCAGCGGCAGCATTGCTTGCAAATTGGGCAGCTTCTTCTCATGCAGGAGGATGTATGGATCCTCCAGATCGGCAATCATCTTCTCCGCATTGGTGATGAAATACGGAGAGATGTAGCCGCGGTCGAACTGCATGCCCTCGACGACCTCAAGCTCGGTCTCGAACGACTTGGCCTCCTCGATGGTGATCACGCCCTCGTTGCCGACCTTCTCCATCGCTTCAGCAATCATGCGGCCGATCTCCGTCTCGCCGTTGGCGGCCACTGTGCCGACCTGGGCAATCTCAGCGGAAGACTTCACCTTCTTGGCCTGCGTCGCGATGCTTTTCACGACCTCCACTACTGCGAGATCGATGCCGCGTTTGAGATCCATGGGGTTCAGGCCGGCAGCCACCATCTTGGCGCCTTCCTTGACGATCGCCTGGGCGAGCACCGTAGCGGTCGTGGTGCCGTCGCCGGCGACGGTGCTGGTCTTAGACGCCACCTCGCGCACCATCTGGGCGCCCATGTTCTCGAACTTGTCCTCAAGCTCGATTTCCTTGGCGACGGTCACGCCGTCCTTGGTGATGCGGGGGGCGCCATAGCTCTTGTCGAGAACGACGTTGCGGCCCTTCGGACCGAGCGTCACCTTCACGGCATTTGCGAGAATATCGACGCCGCGCAGCATCTTGTCGCGCGCGTCTGTGGAGAATCTTACGTCCTTGGAAGCCATTTTCGTTTTCCTTATTCGATCGGATGAAGGGGACCGGCGCTTAAGCGGCCTTCCGCGCGGCCTGGGTGCTCTCGAGCACCCCCATGACGTCGGACTCCTTCATGATCAGGAGTTCCTCACCGTCGATCTTGACCTCTGTGCCGGACCACTTCCCAAACAGGATGCGGTCGCCTGATTTCAGGTCGACGGGGACGCGCTTGCCGGCTTCATCGCGCGCACCAGGCCCGACAGCGACGACTTCGCCTTCCTGCGGCTTCTCCTTGGCCGTATCGGGGATGATGATGCCCCCCTTGGTCTTGTCCTCGCCCTCGATGCGGCGGATCACGATGCGGTCGTGCAGCGGACGGAATTTCATGGGGGTTCCTCTCGGACATTGGTAGCGCCCGGATTGAGCGTTGGCACTCGCGCAGACAGAGTGCTAAGCACCTCAATTAAGCGCGCGCTTGTTAGAAAACAAGCTGATATCGGAAACTCAGAACAGATCTTGCAAATAAAAAAGTCGCCCTGCGCCTGGTGTCTCAAGGGATTACGACAAACGTGTTTATGTAGAGGGGCGCCGCTTAATTAGCAGGACAGGACGTCCAAACAGGTCTACATTCACCCAAATGACGATCAATTTTCCCAACGAAAGCCGGAGCTACGATCCTCGCTATCACAGTGTGCGTTTTTGGGGACATGACGAGGCCCTTGAGGTGACGTTCCTGGTCGAAGAGGATGCCCTCACGCGGCTCGATGAGGCGACCCCTCGCACTGAAGAAGATTTCCTCGTTGCCTTCGATCGAAATCGCGAGCGCATCTTTACCGCCGCGCGCAAGGCATATTCCCGACGTGGCAGCGGCTTTTATACGCTCGCCGCCGCGAATTTCTAAGCCCCGGGCTGTTCGATGCTCGTCGTATCGATGTCACTGAAGCGGTGATTTGAAACGCACACCGGCCTGCAGGCCGAGTTGCCAGGCGAGTTCCGCAGGCGCTTCCGTTCGGTCGTTCGTCAGTTGCAGCCGGAACTCCCGCGGGAACTGAGTTGGACCGGGGAACTGCAAGCGAGCGCCAGTGTCGCTGATATCGCGAACCAGACAGTCGATGAGTGTCGAGCTGGCAAGTGTCGTCGGCTCGCTGCCGCTTCTGGGCCGTGCCGGCGGCGGTGGTGGTGGCTCTGTCGATCATGGGTGTTGCGTCCGTCATAGACGGCGACACGATCGAGATCCACGGCACGCGAATTCGCCTGCATGGGATTGACGCT
>JACCSN010000131.1 GCA_013812985.1 Hyphomicrobiales bacterium
ATCGCGGCGAGCGCCGCCGACCACCAGCACGGCCACAGGAGCAACTGCCAGCCGATCGGCCGGTCCCAGCGGGCGAGCCGGCCGTAGGGCTTCAGCCATTCCGGCGCGAATCGGTCGAGCCAGTTCTTCGGCCGAGCGTCGGGCAGAACATTTGCGCGGGCGGTCACGCCCTCTGCTGGCGCGGCACGGCGCTGCCGTCAAGGCGGCTTTGGTCGAGCAGGCAGCGCCGCGTCGCCAACTATTCCGGCAACGGGCCGTTCTCCTTCAGCACGCTGCCCGCCAGGTAAAGCGAGCCGCAGATCAGGATGCGGAGCGGCCGGTCGGCGGCGCGCAGCGATTGCAGGGCGGCGCGGACATTCGGGTAGGCGCGGGCCGGGACATCGGCTTCCATGGCGATGGCGGCAAGCTCGTCGGGATCGAAGCCCGCATCGCTGCCCGGCACCGGCACGGTCATGGCGTGGCGGGTGAGCCCGGCGAAAGGGCGGAAGAAGCCGGCCGGATCCTTCGTAGTGAGCATGCCGGAGATGAGCACCAGCGGGCGCGGATCGCGGTCCTCGATCTCGGCGAAAGCCGTCGCGATGGCCACGCCCGCCGCGGGATTGTGGCCCCCGTCGAGCCAGATGTCGGAACCGGACGGCGCGGCTTCCACCAGGGGGCCGGACCTTAATCGCTGCATCCGCGCCGGCCAGTCCGCATTGACAAGGCCGGCTTCGATCGCCTGCTCGGGAAGCTTGACGCCGGCGCGCCTGAGCGTCGCGATGGCGAGGCCGGCATTCTCGATCTGGTGGCCGCCGGGAAGCCGCGGCAGCGGCAGATCGAGGAGGCCGGCTTCGTCCTGGTAGACCAGCCGCCCCCGCTCGGCATAGGCCATGTAATCCGTGCCGTTGACGAAGAGCGGGGCGCCCGCCGCCTTCGCCTCCACCTCGATCATCGCCAGAGCGTGCTCGTCCTGGGGGCCGATGATCCCCGGCGCGCCTCGCTTCAGGATGCCCGCCTTCTCCGCCGCGATGCCGGCCAGGTTGTCGCCGAGGAAATCGGCGTGGTCGTGGCTGACCGAGGCGATGCAAGTGGCGAACGGCGCCGCGATCACGTTGGTGGCGTCGTAGCGGCCGCCGAGGCCGACCTCCAGCAGGGTGAAATCGGCAGGATGCGCCGCGTAGAGGTGGAGGGCCACGGCCGTCGTCACCTCGAAGAAGGTGATCGGCTCGCCCCCGTTGGCCCGGCGGATGTCGGAGATGGCCTGGATCAGCGTGGCGTCGTCGGCCAGCCGGCCGCCGCCTTCGCGGCCGATGCGGATGCGCTCGTTGAAGCGGACAAGATGCGGCGACGTGTAGGCATGCACGCGTTGCCCGGCGGCTTCGAGAATGGCGCGCAGGAAGGCGACGGTCGAGCCTTTGCCGTTCGTGCCCGCGACATGGATGACCGGCGGCAAGCGGTCCTGCGGCCGGTCGAGCCGGTCGAGGAGCCGCACGATCCGCTCCAGCGAGAGGTCGATACGGCGGGGATGGAGCGCGCCGAGCGCGTCCAGGAGAAAATCGAGTTCGGACATCGGTTCGTCGAGGGGGGCCCTAAGGCGCGGCAACGGCCGCGGGTTCCGCTATCGCGGCTGCGCCATCTCCGGTCGGGCCTGGCTCGCCTTCGCCGTCCCGCCAAGCGCCATTGCCTTGCGAATTGTGGCCGATACCCGGCGGCAGCTTCATCAAGAGCCGGCAGAGCCGGGCGACCGTCTCGCGAATCTTGTGGCGATGCACGACGATGTCGACCATGCCGTGATCGAGCAGGTACTCGGACCGCTGAAACCCTTCCGGAAGCTTCTCGCGGATCGTCTGCTCGATGACGCGCGGGCCGGCGAAGCCGATCAGGGCGCCGGGCTCGGCAAGGTGCACGTCGCCAAGCATGGCGTAGGAGGCGGTGACCCCGCCGGTCGTCGGGTTTGTCAGCACGACGAGGTAGGGCAGCCCCGCCTCTTTCACCATCTGCACGGCGGCGGTGGTGCGTGGCAGCTGCATCAGCGACAGGATGCCCTCCTGCATCCGCGCCCCGCCGGAGGCCGCGAACAGGACATAGGGGACTTGGCGGTCGCAGGCGGCCCGAGCCCCGGAGATGATGGCCTCGGCGGCGGCCATGCCGAGCGAGCCGCCCATGAAATCGAAATCCTGGACCGCGGCGACGAGCGGCACAGCTTCGACGCTGCCCGCCCCGATGAGGACGGCGTCGTCCAGGCCGGTCTTGGCCTTGGCCGCTTTCAGCCGTTCCGTATAGCGTCGCTCGTCACGAAACCGCAGCGGATCCACCGGAACGGACGGCGACGCGATCGGCTCCCAGGTCGCGTCGTCGAAAAACAGCCGCATGCGCGTGCGCGCGTCGAGCCGTTGATGGTAGCCGGAACCGGGGAAGACGAACTGGTTGGCTTCCAGCTCCTTGTGGAAGACCATCTCGCCGGTTTCCGGGCACTTGACCCAAAGGTTCTCCGGCGATTCGCGCTTCGGCCAGAGCCCGCGGATTTTTGGCCGGACGACGTTGGAAATCCAGTTCAAGAACCTCTCCTCTTCCGCCGCTACTCGGCGGCCATCAGGCGCGCCGCGTGAACGCCTTGCGCAAGGGCGGCCACGAGCTCCGTCACCGCACCAACGGTCCGGGGGGTGGCTTGGTTCGCGGCGTCGAGGCTCGACGCGATCGCGCTGACCAGGGCCGAGCCCACCACGACGCCGTCGGCGTTGCGCCCGATCGCGGCCGCCTGCTCAGGCGTCCTCACGCCGAAGCCGACGGCGACGGGTAGATCAGTATGGGCCTTGATCCGCTCAACCGCCGCGGCGACGCGGGTGGAGTCCGGCGCGGCGGTTCCGGTGATCCCGGCGATCGACACGTAATAGACGAAACCCGACGTGTTCTGAAGGACCGCGGGAAGCCGCGCTTCGTCCGTGGTCGGCGCGGCGAGCCGGATGAAGTTCAGCCCCGCTTTCATTGCAGGGATGCATAGCTCGTCATCGGCTTCCGGCGGCAGGTCGACGATGATGAGACCATCGACCCCGGCTTTCTTGGCTTCAGCGACAAAGAGTTCCGGCCCAAAAATGTAGATCGGGTTGTAATAGCCCATGAGGACGATGGGGGTATCGGCGTCGCCATGGCGAAAGCCGCGCACCAGGTCCAGCGTCCTCGCCATGGTCTGGCCGCCCGTCAACGCGCGCAGGCCCGAAGCCTGGATCGCCGGGCCGTCGGCCATCGGGTCGGAAAACGGCATGCCGAGCTCGACGATATCGGCGCCGGCGGCAGGCAGCGCCTTCACGATTGCGAGCGAGGTGTCGTAATCCGGATCGCCGGCGGTGACGAATGTGACAAGGGCCGGGCGGGCTTTCCGGTTAAGCTCGGCGAAGCGGCGGTCGATGCGGGTGGTCATGACCGCCTCGCTAACACAGGACGGCATCGTGGGAAATGTCAGCGCGCGCCGCGTGGCCGGCGCACATGAGAACGATTGTCGAAGCGCGAAGAACAGTCGATATCGGCGCGCCGTCCCGCTGCAGCATGCCTGCGCGACCTGTCCTGCAGCCACGAAAGGCCGAGCTTGTCCAAGCTGATCGGCATAGATACCGGTGGGACCTACACCGACGCCGTCCTTTTCAGCGAGGCGGACGGCGTGCTGGCCAAGGCCAAGGCGCTGACGACACGACAGGATCTGTCGATCGGAATCGCTGGCGCGCTCGACGGCGTCATTCCCGGCCTGACCGCCTCGTACGGCGACATCGGCATGGTGTGTCTGTCGACCACGCTTGCCACCAACGCCATTGTCGAGGATCTCGGCGACAGGGTGGGACTCGTGCTGATCGGGTTCCAGGACACCGATATGAAGCGCGCAGGCCTTGGCGCAGCGCTGCGCGACGATCCCGTTCTCTTCGTCGCCGGCGGCCACAATGCCCATGGCGCGGAACAAGCGGCGCTCGACCTGGGATCGATCGGCGCCTGGCTTGAGGGCCCGGCGGCGGCCGCGGGCGCCTTCGCCGTGGCCGGCCTGTTCTCCATCGCCAATTCGGGGCACGAGCTTGCGGTTCGCGACCTCATCGTCGAACTCACCGGAAAGCCGGCCACCTGCGGCCATGAGCTCTCGGCGCGGCTGAACGCGCCGAAGCGGGCCCTGACATCGCTCCTGAATGCCCGGCTGATCAGCATCATCCACGATCTGATCGATTCGACCCAACAGCTTCTACATGCCCGAGGGGTGGGCGCCGCTTTGATGGTCGTCAAGGGCGACGGGTCGCTGATTGCGGCGGCGGAGGCGCGTCGCAAGCCGATCGAGACCATCCTGTCCGGGCCCGCGGCGAGCATCGTCGGGGCAGGCTACCTGACCGGCCTCAAGGACGCCGTCGTTTCCGATATGGGAGGGACGACGACGGATATCGCCATTCTCCGCGACGGACGCCCGCGTCTTGACGAGAACGGCGCCCGGGTCGGCGGCTGGACCACGATGGTGGAAGCTGTGGCCGTTCATACGATCGGCCTGGGCGGCGACAGCGAAGTATGGCAGGATCCGGACGCAACAAGGCTGCATCTGCGGCTCGGCCCTCGCCGGGTCGTTCCGGTAAGTCTGCTGGCGACGCAATTCGGGCCTGCGGTGCATGCGGCGCTCGACCGCCAGGCCGCTCTTCCCGTCCCGCCCATGGATGCTGGCCTCTTCGCGGTTCTTTCCGGGCGCCGGACAACAGGGAGGCCGGCCGATCCGGTTGAAGCCGAAATCACAGCCGAAATCGCGGGCGGTCCGGCGGCGCTGCCGGACCTGTTGATCAGCCGGGGCCACCGATCGGCGCTGCGCCGCCTCGTCGGGCGAGGCGCGGCGCTCATCGCCGGCTTCACCCCGTCCGACGCCGCCCACACGCTGGGCCGGCACTGCGCTTGGGACCGTGATGCGGCGGTGAAAACGGCGGCGCTGTTCGCGCGCCAGCGCACCCGCCTGGGCGCCGATCTCGCCGAAGGCGCCGAGGCCGTCAGCGGCGCCGTGATCCAGGCCGTTATTGAAGCAAGCGCTAATTTCCTGCTCGACGCCGCTTTCCGGGAAGATGGCGATTCGGCTGAGACGCCGAGCGCCCATCCGCTGGTGCGGGCTGCCCTGGCGCGTCGGCGGGCGCTGGTTGAGCTCGACGTGCGACTCTCCGCACCGATCATTGCGCTCGGCGCTCCGGCGCGCACCTATTATGAAGACGTCGCCGCCCGGCTGAATACGATAGCGGCTATTCCCGCCGACGCTGACGTGGCGAATGCGATCGGCGCGATCGTCGGCCACGTCCGCATCATCGCGACGACGCTGATCTCGCGACCGTCGGACGAGGCGTTCCGCGCCCACCTGGAGAGCGGCCCGAAAGATTTCGCCGACATCGACGCCGCGGTTGCCTACGTCGAGCAATCGCTGCGCGACGAGGTGTCCCGCCGCGCGGCGACGAATGGCGCGCCGCATGTGGAGATCGCCATGGAACGCGACCAGGCTACGGCGCCGGTCGCCGGCAAGGAGCTTTTCCTTGAGATGCGGATCACCGCGACTGGAACGGGCAGGCCGGCTTTTGCGG
>JACCSN010000132.1 GCA_013812985.1 Hyphomicrobiales bacterium
CCGATCGCCTTCAGCGCCGCGGCGAGCCGCGACACGCCGACGGAGAAGCCGGTCGCCGGCACATCTTCGCCGCGGAAACGCCCGACGAGGCCGTCGTAGCGGCCGCCGCCGCCGACCGAGCCGAAGACGACGGGTTTGCCGTCCTCGTTCGGGACTTCGAAGGTGAGCTGGGCTTCGAAGACGGGGCCGGTGTAATATTCGAGGCCGCGGACGACGGAGGGGTCGATCTGAATTGCCGTGTTTATCTCCACATCGCCGTCTTTCTGCGTGATGCCACTCCGAATGGCCTGAACGTATCCACCTGATTGGAAAAGCTCTTCCAAATCAGCCAATTCGTTAAGCCCAGACGCAAGAGTCTCGTTCATTTCGAAAAGGAGCGCCGCTTCGCCGAGGACATCGAGACCGAAGCTGTAATCGTAAATTTTACTTCCAGGGTTTAGGCTCCTTAGTTCTGCTGCCTTCTCCTCTGTTCGCCCCTCATCGTATAACCCCATTTCTCTCCATGTCGCGGGTGGGTGGAAAAAGGGATTAGGAAACCGCACGTCAACCTCGGAATACTCACCACGCTGAATCGCATCGTAAACACGGTGGAAGTCCGCAAACCGGATCAGCGGCTCAATCTGACTGTTGGAAAGCCCAGCACCCTTCGTAAAATCCCCGCTCTCATCCCTTCGTCCTTCACCTAACAGCTGCCCCACGCCCTCCACGCCCAGCCGATCCAACTTGTCGATTGCCCTCAAGACCGTCAGCCGCCGCCCGGCATTCTCCTGCCCGGCAAGCCCAATCGCCTCCATCACCCCGTCGAGCACTTTTCGATTGTTCACCTTGATCACATACTGCCCGCGCGCGAACCCCAACTCCTCCATCGTATCCGCCGCCATCATGCAGATCTCGGCGTCCGCCGCGACGCTCGCCGCGCCCACCGTATCGGCGTCGAACTGCATGAACTGCCGGAACCGCCCCGGCCCCGGCTTCTCGTTGCGAAAAACCCAGCCGGCGCGATAGCTCCGATAAGGTTTCGGCAGCCGGTCGTAGTTCTCGGCCACGTAGCGGGCGAGCGGCGCGGTGAGGTCGTAGCGCAGGCTCAGCCACTGCTCGTCGTCGTCCTGGAAGGAGAAGACGCCCTCGTTCGGCCGGTCCTGGTCGGGCAGGAATTTGCCGAGCGCCTCGGTGTATTCCACGAATGGCGTCTCGACCGGCTCGAAACCATAGCGCTCATAAACGCGCTTGATCGTCTCCATCATCCGCTCCACGGCGCGGATGTCCGCCGGCCCGCGATCACAGAGGCCGCGCGGCAGGCGGGGCTGGAGTTTTTGCTTTTTGGGGCCGGCCATGGATCGAACTGAGGTTTTCGGACGCAGAAATGCGAGCGCCCGCCTTTGAGGCGGGCCGCGTCTCTCTAGCGAAACGCGGGGCCGGGGACAACCATGCGCGAAGCGGCGGCGCGCGGCCCAGGCTCTCGACGGAGCGCGAAACAAGCAAAGCCCCGCGTCGCTTCTTGTCAAACCCACCACCTCATCCTGAGGCGCGAGCGGAGCGAGCCTCGAAGGAGCCTCCAGAGCGCGCTGGAGACGCCCTCGTCCTTCGAGGCTCCGCTTCGCTCCGCACCTCAGGATGAGGGCTGTGGGGGCAAGTTGGTTAATTTTTGCAACGAACCCTAACCGCCAACAACCCTGGAGAAATCCGCCACCGCCAGCGTCGCCTCCCGCAGCATGTTGAGAAGTTTTAAGCGGTTCGCCCTGAGCGCCGCGTCGTCGGCGTTGACCGTCACGTGATCGAAGAAGCTGTCGACCGCTGGCCTGAGCTTCGCCAGCGCGCTCATCGCCGCCGCGAAATCCTCGCGCGCGACCGCTTCGCGGGCTTCGCCCTGGGCGCGTTGCATGACCTCGAAAAGCGCCCGCTCCTCGGGCTGGCCGCGCTCCTCGATGAGGGATGCATCGGGCGGCTCGCCGAAGGCGCCCTCCCCGTCCCGCTTCTCCTCGGCGCGGAGGATGTTGGCGGCGCGGCGGTAGCCGATGAGGAGGTTCTTGCCGTCGTCGGTGTCGAGGAAGCGCGCGAGCGCCTCGACGCGGCGGACGATCATCAGGAGGTCGTCGTTCAGCAAAGAAGAGGACCGTTCGCCTTCCTCTCCCGGGACGGAAGAGGCCGAGTCCGAGCGAGGCTCGGAGCCGGGTGAGGGTGGCGGCGCAGCGCTCCACGCTTGACCACCCTCACCCGCTCGCTGACGCGAGTCGGCCTCTCCCGTCCCGGGAGAGGAAGAGGCGCGTGCCGACCCGGCCGCGAAGACGGCGTCGATCAGGTCGTGGCGGGCGCCGGTTTCGCGTAGGTGGACTTTGAGGCGGTCGGCGAAGAAGGCGAGGAGGTCTGGCGCAAGCACATCGAAATCCACGAGCGATACAACAGAACTGAAATCGCCGGCTTCGATCTTGCTTTGATTCCGCTCGGCAACAGGGCGCTCAACCTCGGCGTAGGCCCGCTCAAAGAACTCGTTAAGCGACAGCTTTCGATTGTTTAAGAGGATGGTTCTAATCACTCCCAGCGCCGCCCTTCGCAGCGCGAACGGGTCCTTGCTCCCCGTCGGCTTTTCGTCGATCGCCCAGAAGCCCACCAGCGTGTCGAGCTTGTCGGCGAGGGACACCGCCACGCTCACCGGCGCGGTCGGCACGCGGTCGCCCGGCCCCTGCGGCTTGTAATGGTCGCGAATCGCGTCTGCGATGGCGCGGAGGCGGGGCTCGTCCTGGCCTTCCTCCGCCCTCGCGCCGCCTTCTCCTGTTGTCATCCCGGTTTGCCGCGAAGCGGCAAGACCGAGATACATATCCGCCCGAGCATCGCGGCTGGCCGCCGCGTCCAAGGCAGCATGTCCATCCTCGGCGTTTATGGATCCCGGTCTCGGCCTGGGGCCGAACCGGGATGACAAACTGGAAACGTTGCTGGCTGGCAGCGGGTCAAGCCCGTGCCGCGCCAGGAAATAATATCGCCCCATCACCCCCTGCAGCTCGGGGAACTCGCCGACCATCGCGGTCGTGAGATCGGCCTTGGCGAGGCGCGCCGCCTGCTCCGCGTCGTCCGGGTTCGCCCCCACCAAGGGCGCCAGCTCGCGCGCCAGCCGGGCGATGCGCTCGACCCGCTCCGCCTGGCTGCCGAGCTTTTCGTGGAAGGTCACGCTCTCCAGCTTCTTCGCCCAAGCCTCCAGGGGCGTCGCCTTGTCCTGCTCCCAGAAGAAGCGCGCGTCGGAGAGCCGCGCGGCGATCACCCGCTCGTTGCCGGCGACGATCGCCACCCCGCCGTCGGCGGCTTCCAGGTTGGAGGTGAGGATAAATCGGTTGGTGAGGCGGGCGGCGTCACCCCTATCTTGAGGTTTGGAGACTGGCCATCCCTCCCCTACACGGGGAGGGTCCGACCGCAGGTCGGGGGTGGGG
>JACCSN010000156.1 GCA_013812985.1 Hyphomicrobiales bacterium
GTCAGCGGATAGGTGACCTGATCCTCGACGACCTGCGGCCCTTGACCGGGGTATTCCGTGTAGACGATGACCTGAACGTCGGAGAGGTCCGGGATCGCGTCGAGCGGCAGCGTGCGCAGCGCATAGATGCCGGAAGCGGCCGCGAAAACCGTCCCGATCAACACGAGCATCAGGTTGCGCGACGACCATGCGATGAGGCGGCTGATCATTGCGGTTGCTCCTGGGCGGTCAGGCCGAAGAGCGCCGCCTTCAGGTTGCTTTCGGCGTCGATAAGGAAATTCCCGATGGTGACCACCTGGTCGCCCTCGGCGATCCCCTCGCGTATCTCGATGAAGCCTTCGCCGCGAGCGCCGAGCTTCACATCGCGGGGCTCGAAGCGGCCCTCGCCCTTGTCGACCACAACGACCTGGCGGTCGCCGCTGTCGATGACGGCGCTGGTCGGCACCGCCACGACCGCCTCGGCGGCGCCCGTCGCGACCTCGGCTTCCACATACATGTCGGCCAGGAGGACGCCGTCGGGATTGGCCAGCTCGATCCTGACACGCGCGGTGCGGGTCGTCATGTTGATCTGCGGATAGATCAAGGCGATCTTGCCGGTGTAGATGCGGTCGACATAGCCGCGCGGGCGCACCGTCACTGTCTGCCCAACGGCGACCATCGGGAGATCACGTTCGGCGATGTCAACCAGCGCCCAAACCACGGAAACGTCAGCGACCCGGAACATCACATCGCCCGGCATCGAGCGCATGCCGTCGACGACGTTGCGCTCCAGCACGACGCCGTCGCGCGGCGCCGTGAACGTCACGGCCAGCGGCACCTTGCGCGTGTTTTCAAGCTCGGCAATGGCCTCGACCGGCATGCCGAGGTTCTCCAGCCGTTGGCGGGCGCCGCCCAGTCTGGCTCCTTGCTCGCCGCTTTTCAGGTCGGTGAGATATTGCGCGCCGGCGGCGGCTATTTCGGGCGAATAGAGGCGGACGAGCGGCTGGCCCTTCGTCACCGGCTCGCCGGTGGTGACGCTAGCCACTTCTTCCACGAAAGCCTCGGCGCGCGTTGCGACGACGGTGATGCGCCGCTCGTCGAGCTGGATGATCCCGGGCACCCGAACCGGCTGCACCAAGGCGCGGCGCGTGGCCGGCTCGGTCCGCACCCCAGTGCGCTGCAATTTGCCGGGCGAGACGGTCACGGAAGACGTGTCATCGATCTCGCCTTCATAGACGGGGATGTAGTCCATCCCCATGGAATCCTTCTTTGGCACCGGCGAGGTGTCGGGCAGGCCCATCGGATTGCGGTAGTAGAGGATGTTCTCGCCGGTTTCCTGCGACGGGCTCTCGCTCGCTGCTGCGACGGCGAGCGGCGGATCGTCGAAACTCACGTCCTCGCCGGATCGGACGGGGAGATAGTCGCGCCCGTCCTCAGTCGTCTCGGGATCGGCCGAATAGAACGGCTCGCCGTCTGGATCGCGATAATAAATCACCGGCCCCGCCGAAGCCGGCGCTTCGGGCTTGCCTCTTAACGCGTCGGAGAGGGTAGTCGGCACCCAGCTCGGCAGCGACCAGTCGGCTCGGTCTTCCCACGTATCGGAGAGAGCGGTCGGCACCCAGCTCGGCAAGGGCCGGTCCATTCCGCCCAGCCTGAACCAGGCGGCCAGGGCGCTGCCGAGGATCGCCACGATGATGACGAGCCAAATGAAGAACCTCAAGATTCTGCGAAGCGCGGAAGGTCTTTGCTCGGCGGGCTCAAGCATCCCGAACTCGGCCGGTTCGTACGCTTCGCTGGAAACGTGCTGGTTCATCACGGCACCGCCTTCAGAACCAGCCTGCTTTCGAGCGTGCCGGTTTCGCCCTGAATCTTGGCTGCAAGCGAAAGGCGCCAACCGCCCGCCATCGGCAGGTCTGTCTGAAAACGGTAAATGCCGGGTTCGCTGCCCTGCAGAAGCTCCAGCGGCGAGGTCATTGTTGCCATGCCGTCGGGCTCCATATCGATCCGCTGCTCAAACAACACCGCATCGGCAACCGCCTTGCCCGTCGGATTATGCAGGAGCTTGACGGTGACGATCGCTCCCTTCCCTTTGGCAATCTCCTGTTCGACCAGTTGGAATTCGTAGTCGCTGATGTCAGCGCGTGCGGAAGTCGCCGCGCTCAGCAAAGCGAGCCCAATGAGCGCCGCCGAGGCGCGCCCAGTGCGATGAATAGACATTGGTAAAACCCATGGTTCCCTACCGCTCCGGAGAGCGCATGCGGTCAGCAAATGACCAGCGCGTTCGCCTACGTGCCTAAAGCACGTAGTGCTGGCCGGCCTGATGAGCCGGCTGGGAACTAGGCTTTGGGTGGTCGGGCAGGAGGTGCGATCGCCAAGCTGCGCCCGCCCAGATAGTCGCGGACGGCATCAACAACATTTGCGACGAGCGGAAATGAACTAGACTCGGTCGCGAGGGTAGCTTGCGGACATTTAGCGACGCAGACAGTCTGGGAGGGACATGACTTCATCATGTCACCGCATTCAGACTCTGTATCTTCACACGGCGGCATGCCGTCAGGCATCGCCATAGAGACTGCTGATCCAACCATAGGTCCCGCCGTTGCTGGGACATCGGCGCTCATCACCAGTCCGACAATGGCCAGCATCGTGAGCAGTCGCGAAAAGGCGGACAGCAGCTTCATCGTGCGGAAACTCTCATATCCGGGACCATCTGGGAAGCGGCTCCGGAAATTTGATTACCGGTGAGCTTAAGTGGCTCTACAGAGACGAAAGGATACTTCTCTAAGGGGCATTGTTCCAGTCTCACTCGCACCGAATGGCCCGGAGCCGCAGTGAGTTTGCGGTGACGCTGACGGAAGAGATCGCCATAGCTGCCGTCTCGATGATCGGCGACAAGACCACCCGAATACCGGTAACGCACGCGCGCCACTCCCGGGCACGCGCGGAATATCGTGAACGAAGGCAGGAACACAGAACTCTTACCACCGCGCGAATCGATCGGCGGCGGCAGCTCCGATGAAAGCAAGGCCGGCGATAGCGATCGGATACCAAGTGGCGACGAAAAGCGGAGAGTCGTCCGTGCACTGGGCGGCGTAAAAGGTGGCCGCGATGCCCCCTGCGAGCAGACCTGCGACCGCACCCGCACGCGCAGGGCTGGTCGGCGCGCCGTGGCGCAGGACTAAAACGAAGATAGCGAGCGGACCGATGCCGATCAGCGGAACATAGGTCAGGCATACCATGCTGTTCTTGCCGATCATCCTAGCCGCCCAAACGTCCGGCGGCAGGAGAAAAAGCTCGCCAACGACCGCCATGACCGTGATTGCCGGCGCGGCTGCGAGGTAAGGCAGGACTTTGCGCCAAGCTTCCCCTGGCCGTGAGAGAGCGCGTGCAAGGCCGAACGCACTAACGGCAAGTGTGATCGTGACCACGAATTTTAGCAAGAATCGGGGGGTCTCGGCAGCGGTCGCGAAATCGGGCCGCAAGCCGAGCGTCGCGAAGAAAACGATTGCGGCAAGGGCGACCGCCAGGCCGGCCGCGCCCCACCAGACGGACGAGAGCGACGGAGCGGGTTGTCGGCTGTCCGCCGCCAAGGTCTCTATGAGTCCGTTCGTGTCCATCTCAATCCCGCCGAAAACGCTTGGCGATCGCTGTC
>JACCSN010000173.1 GCA_013812985.1 Hyphomicrobiales bacterium
TGGCGCGCGTCGGATGCGTGACGAAATATTGCGGGCGCGGGTGGCGGCTCTCCGCGGCATGGACGAGCGCTTCCACCACCGCCTCGGGCCCGAGCTCGCCGAACGTGTTGCCGCCCCGCTCCATCGCGGCGAGCCGGCGGCGATAATACTTTCCGTGCACCGAGTTCTCGACATCGATAGCGCGGGCATGCGCCAGCGCGTTCCTGGTGAAGTTCGTGCGGATCGGCCCCGGATTGATGACCGCGACATGGACGCCGGAGCCGGCGAGCTCGATCCGGAGCGTGTCCGAATAGGCCTCCAGCGCGAACTTCGTGCAGGAATAGGCGCCGCGGAAGCCGATCGTGATGAGGCCGAGCACGGAGGAGTTCATCACGATGCGGCCTTGGCCTTCCCGGCGCATGCTCGGGATGATGCGTCGCGTGAGGTCGTGCCAGCCGAAAAAGTTGGCGTCGAACTGGGCGCGCAGCACCTCGGGCCTGATATCCTCGATGGCGCCCGGCTGCGCATAGGCGCCGTTGTTGAACAGGACGTCGAGCTTGCCCTCGGCGGCGCGAAGCGCGGCGTCGGCCGTCGCGGCGATCGAACCCTCGTCCGCATAGTCGAGGGTGAACGCGGTGAGGCCCTCGGCTTCCAGCGAGGCGATATCCTCCGGCTTGCGCGCGGTCGCGAAGACGCGCCAGCCACGCCGCTTCATGCCCAGCGCTGCCGCGCGGCCGATTCCGGTCGAGCAGCCGGTAATAAGGATGGATCGCAATGGAAAACTCCTGATGTGGGCCAAGGAAATGGGCGCGATCCCCGGGCAGGCAAGCTTCCGCCCGCGCTGCTCCCGTGCCAGAAGCGCCTCGAACCTTCTTGCATGCCACGGCAGCGCACCCCTCGTGCTGGACACGCCGGCCATCATCGTCGGGATCTTCGGGCTCGTCGGCCTCGGCTACGCGTCGCGCCGGACGGGGCTGCTCGCCGCTTCGGTCGGCCATGGCCTGACCGACTTCGTGTTCAAGGCGGCGATTCCGATCCTCCTGTTCGACACGCTGTCGAGCGCCGATTTCCAGGAGCTGTCGCCGTGGCGGATCTGGGCTGCTTACTTCATCCCCTTCGCTTTGATCTGGGCGTGCGGGCGCCTGACGATCCGGCACGTTTTCGGCCGCGACGAGCGCGCCGGGATCGTGGCGGGCGGGTCGGCGGCCTTTTCCAACGGCGTGCTGATCGGCCTTCCCCTCATGCAGGCGGCCTTCGGCGAGGCCGGGACGATCTATCTCATCGTGATCGTCGCCGTTCAGTTGCCGGTCATGATGCTTGTCAGCGTCGTGCTCCACGAATTCGCGACGAGCGCGGAATCGGAAGCCAGCGGCCTGCGCGGGTCGCGGGGCGAAGCCGCGCGCCGGCTGGCGCTGGCGCTCGCCACACACCCGATCCTCCTGTCCATCCTCGCGGGCCTGCTCTGGCGTCTTACAGGCATTCAGGCGCCGGGCGTCGCCTTGTCGATCCTCGATCCGCTGGCGCGCGCCGCCGGGCCGCTGGCGCTCTTCGCCGCGGGCATGGCGCTCTTGGATTACGGCGTGGCTCGGCAGGTGCGGCCCGCCTTCGCCATCGCGGCCCTGAAGCTCTTCGTCATGCCGGCGCTGGTCTTCGCCTGCGCCCAGGCGCTCGCGTTGCCACCGCTTGGCATCGCGGTCGTCACCTTGACGGCGGCTTGCCCGACGGGGGTCAACGCCTTCCTGATCGCCAGGCGCCTCGGCGCCGGCCAGGCGCTGGCGTCCAACGCCATGCTGATCTCCACGGCAGGGGCGGTGGTGACGGTGAGCTTGTGGCTGGTTCTGCTCCAGAGGCTGCTCGGCTGAGCGCCTGTGTTATGGATTGCTGAAACCTTGCGTATACCTAATCTTGTGAACCTTTTCCAAAGCTCCGCAAGCGGGTTTCAATTTCACCAACCTCCGAGGTTTGCAAATGGGACACGCATGTGGTCGGGCTACTCCACACTCGGAACGGAGCGATACCGTCACAGATAGGTTCAAAGCTCTGAGGCGAAGAGCGAACCGAAGCCTTGAGGGACGAGCTCTTGGTCCGGGCTATTGAGGGCAAGGCACCGAAACAAGAAACCCGCCGACTAAAGCTGAAAGGTTGGAGATGCTGGGCGAGAATAACAAAGCGCGGATCGCCCGCGACGAGACCTTCGACAGCTTCCTGGCTGAGCAGGGCTTGCTTGCTCAGTGCGAGGAGCTTGCCCTCAAGGAGATCATCGCCGATCAGATCAGGGAAGCGATGCGGGCCGGCGGCATCACGAAGACCGCAATGGCTGCTCGTATGGGACGGATCGACGTCAGCTCGATCGACTTCTCGATCCGAAGAATACGTCCGTCACCTTATCAACGCTGCGGGCGCTGCGACTGCGGTGGGCCGCTCACTTCGCGTCGAACCAGTGTGACGATGCACGTCACAGCCCAAGCCCCGCGATGAGCGCCTCGGGCGATTCCCCGGCGGCGCGGCGGGCGCGGATCGCTTCCGAGCCGCGCGATTTGGCGAGCTTCCGCCCGGTTTCGTCCAGAATCAGCCGGTGATGGAAATAGCGCGGCTCGGGGAGAGCCAGAAGCGCCTGTAGCAGGCGATGGACAGATGTCGACGGCTTCAGGTCCAGCCCGCGCACCACGTCGGTCACGCTCTGGAAGGCGTCATCGACCACGACCGCCAGATGATAGCTCGCCGGCGCATCCGCCCGGGCCAGGACGACATCGCCCCAGGCGGCGGGATTGGCCTGGCGCGTCCGCGGGGGCTCGACGCCGAACGGATCGGCCTCGCGCCAGGCAAGCGGAGGGCGCTGGCCGAGCGCGCGGGCCATGTCGAGGCGCAGCGCATAGGGGCGGCCGCGCGCCAGTTCGCGGGCTTGTTCGGCGCTCGACCAGTCGCGCTCCGGGCCGGGATAGAGAGGTGCGCCGTCAGGATCCCGCGGCCAGGCGTGGCCGGAGCGCTCGGCTTGCGCGACTCTTGCCCGGATTTCCGTCCGGCTGAGAAACGCCGGGTAGAGAAGCCCGAGCCGCTCAAGCTCGCGAAGCGCCGCGCCGTAAGCTTCGCTGCGCTCGCTTTGCTTCAGCACCGGCGTTTCCCAGAAAATCCCTAGCCAGGACAAATCCTCCAGGATCGCCGCGTGGAATTCCGGCCGGTCGCGGGTCGGGTCGATGTCCTCGATCCGGAGCAGCAAGCGCCCGCCGGTTGCCTCAGCCGCACGCGCGTTTAGAAGCGCGGAGAAGGCATGGCCGCGGTGCAGATAGCCGTTCGGGCTCGGCGCGAAGCGGACCACGCGCGCCGTTGGCGCGATCCTCGGTTCGGATTCGGATGCGCTCAAACGTCCCGCCTGGGCTACGGTCAGCTTTATGCCCTTGAACCCTAACGTCAAAGACCTGCGTCGGTCGCCACCTCCTGTCGTTATTGCCCGACTTGATCCGGCAATCCATAGCTCGGCAGATTAGATACTCTCCGGGGCCGCGCTATGGATGCCATGGTCAAGCCATGGCATGACGACAAATAAGGAGCGTTGTCAGATCGTTTGCCTGACCTCGTTCACCGAGCGCCCAAGCTGCGGGATTGCGCTTGCGGCCTGCCAACCGACCGCGAGGGGAAATGGCGTTCCGGCGCTGGGGAGACTCTTCAAGCATTGCATTCGCCGCGCTTGATGGCCGGCGCGGCGTGGCCGTGCTGCCGCTCGCCGCGACCGAGCAGCATGGGCCGCATCTGCCGACCGGGACCGACGCCATCATTGCCGAGGGCCTGATCGCCGAGGCTGCTCGGCGCGCCCCCGACGACCTCGACGTCGTCATCCTTCCGGTCCAGGCCATCGGCGCCTCGCTTGAGCATAGCCGGTTCCCGGGCACTGTGAGCCTTACGACGGCGCAGCTCATCGACGCGATCGTCGCCATCGGTGAAGGCGTCGCCAAAGCCGGCCTGCGCAAGCTCGTGCTGGTCAGCTCGCATGGGGGCAACGTTTCCGCCATGACCGCCGCGGCGCTGGAATGCCGCGAGCGGTTCGGCCTCCTGGCGGTCACGCTCACCTTCGCCCGGCTTGGCGCGCCGGCCGGCCTGGTGGACGCGCGCGAGCTGGCCTTCG
This sequence comes from Hyphomicrobiales bacterium, assembly GCA_013812985.1. The sequence goes on from JACCSN010000173.1 coordinate 4,100, forward strand.
GCGTGCATGGCGGGCTCGTGGAGACGGCGCTGATGCTGCATTTCCGGCCCGATTTGGTGGATATGGATAGGGCTGAGCATTTCGGCTCCCAACAGGAAAGGCTTGCCGAAGAGCACAAGCTGCTTCGCGCCTATGGTCCGGTCGGCTTCGGCTGGCTCGCCGGCGATCTCAACCCGCAAGGCGTCACCGGCGACGCCGCGGCGGCGACGCCCGAGATCGGAGCGGCCATCGCCGCCCATCAAGCGACCGCGTTCGTCCATCTTGTAACGGAAGTGGCCGAGGCGGATGTGAACTCCCTGATCCAGGAGGCTTGATGGTAGAGAGCCCGTTCAATCCTGAGCAAACGTTTTTCCAAGGAGGAGATCTCGTGCAACCCATCCGACTGACAATCCAGGGCATGGCCTCCGCCGGCTGCGCCGAGGCCGTGGAACATGCCGTCCGCGCCGTGCCGGGCGTGATGAGCGTCCGCGTCGACCTCGTCGGCAGCGACGTGCTGGTGGAAGCCGGCGAGAGCGTCGACGTGGATGCGCTCCTCGCCGCCGTGCAGCAGGCGGGCTACATCGCCACGCTGGCCGGCTGAGAGGGAAGCGCCATGCTGCTCAAGAGCGATCCGGTCAACGCCTTCCTCGCCTATGAAGGCGCGGCGGTGCCTTCGGCGACCACAGGGCCTCTCAAGGGACTCACCTTCGCGGTGAAGGACATCTTTGACGTGGCCGGCTATCCGACCGGCGGCGGCAGCCCGGTCAAGCACGCGGAAAGCCCGATCCACACCGAGACGGCGCCGATCGTGGCGTCCATGCTCGCCGCCGGCGCGCGCTTCGTGGGCAAGACGCAGACCGACGAGCTGACCTTCTCCATGAATGGCCAGAACAAGCATTTTCCCGAGCCGATCAACGTCCGCGCCGAAGGGCGGATCACCGGCGGCTCGTCGTCAGGCTCGGCCGCCGCCGTCGCCGCCGGG
>JACCSN010000192.1 GCA_013812985.1 Hyphomicrobiales bacterium
AGTATATCCATGGCGCGAGGGGCCAGCTTCTGCAGGCCGGAGAGGACGCGACCAGCGCCGCCGACATAGATGTCGCGCCCGCCATGGGCCGCTGCGTGAAGGATGGCGCGCGCAACCTCTTCCGGCGCATAGGTCGGCGGCGGCAGCTTCATCGCGTTGCCGAGGTAGTTCCTGGCATGCTCGACGAAGGGCGTGTTGATCGAGGTCGGTTTGATCAGCGTCACCGAGATCGGCGCGCCTTCCTCCTCCAGCTCCATCCTCAATGTGTCGGTGAAGCCCTTAATCGCGTGCTTGCTCGCCGCATACATCCCTTGCAGCGGCAGGGCGGTGTCGGAAGCGACGCTGCCGAGATTGACGATGGCGCCGCCCTTGCCTCGCAGGTGGGCCACGGCGATGAACGAGCCGTACGTCAAGCCCCAGAAATTGGTTTCGAAAAGCTTGCGATTGTCCTCGTCGCTCACCTGGTCGAGACGGCCGTAGATGCCGACGCCGGCGTTGTTCACCCAGGAGTCGAAGCCGCCGAACCGCGCGATCGCGGCGTCCGCGACGCCTTGCAGCTGATCTCGATCGCCAACGTCAGCCACGACGTGAATCGCCTCGCCGCCGGCGTCCCTGATCCGACCTTCGACTTCGGCCAAAGCGCCGCCGCTGCGCGACGTGAGCACGACCTTCGCTCCCGCCGCTGCCGCAGCCTCCGCGGTCGCCAGCCCGATGCCGCTTGAAGCGCCGGTAATCACGATGACCTGGTCCTCGACCGGCTTCAGATGAACGGCCATTCGACTCCTCGGAAAAACAGAGTGCGACAATCGTCCTCACGCCCGCTAGGTTCCTCGACGAAGCATCACGTCACCTTGATTTCGCTGCGCGGAGCCCGCACTCCGGCGAAGGCGTAACCGAATCGGCGTGGGTCATGGATCGCCTGGCGAATGCGGTCATCTTGTCCTGGGGCTGGCGCCGCCGGGGGATTGCCTTCGCGGCCGGCGCTCTGTCATCGCTCGCTCAGCCGCCGTTCTTCGCGTTTCCGCTCCTCTGGATCACCCTGCCCGTGCTGGTCTGGCTGCTCGACGGAGCCGTGGCGCAAAGCCGCAGCGGCAGCGTGCGCCGGCTGCCGCCGGCCTTCGCGGCCGGCTGGTGGTTCGGCTTCGGCTATTTTCTCGCCGGCCTGTGGTGGATCGGCGCGGCGTTCCTCGTTGAGGCGGATACCTTTGGCTGGTTGATGCCGTTCGCGGTTGTCGCGCTGCCGGCGGGGCTCGCACTGTTCTGGGGGCTGGGCGCGATGGCTGCCCAGCTGCTCTGGAGCGAGGATTGGCGGCGTATTTTCGCGCTTGCCGGGGGCCTCGGCGGCGCCGAATGGCTGCGCGGGCACCTCTTCACGGGTTTTCCCTGGAACGCGATCGGCTATGCGCTGACCGCCGGCGAGGCCCTGATGCAATCGGCCGCCTTGTTCGGGGTGTACGCGCTGAACCTGCTTGCGGTCCTCATTTTCGCCGCGCCCGCCGCCCTCGCCCCGGCGGCGGGACGCTCCCGCGGCCTGGCGCCGGTCTTGCTTTCGGTCGCCGCCGTTGCCGCGCTCGGGGCCTACGGCATGGTTCGGCTGGCCGGCGCCGATATCGCCTTTGTTCCAGACACCCGGATCCGCATTGTTCAACCCGCCCTTGGCCAGCTGCAGAAATGGGACCCGGCGAACAAGGACGAGGTGCTCAGCGCCTATTTCCGCCTCAGCTCGCCCGACGGCGCCGCTCTCACGCCCGGCACTGTGCTGGTCTGGCCGGAATCGGCCTTCCCCTTCCCGCTGACGCGGGAGCCGGGCGTGCTGGCGGCCATCGCTGAATTGCTGCCGCCGGGAGCCACGCTCATAACGGGCGCCTATCGGGTGGAAATGCCGACGACGGGACAGCCGCAGGTTTACAATTCCGTCTACACGATCGCGGACGACGGGGCCGTTCTCGATGCATACGACAAGAAGCACCTGGTGCCGTTCGGCGAATACCTTCCGGCAGGCGATTTGTTACGTCGGCTAGGGATGCGACAATTAGTCCGCAGCGGCTTCGCCGCCGGGCCGCAGCGTCAGCTGCTGACCCTGCCCAACGGAATCTCTTTCGCCCCGCTCATCTGTTACGAAGTCGTTTTCCCAGGAGCTGTGCTTCCGCGAGGGCCGCGGCCAGATTTTCTGCTCAACGTCACCAATGACGGCTGGTTCGGAAAGACCATTGGCCCCTATCAACACTTCCATCAGGCACGCATCCGCGCCGTAGAAGAAGGTCTGCCGCTAATTAGGGCTGCCAATACGGGAATCTCAGGCAATATCGACCCATATGGTCGCATTCTTGCGATCGGAGCCCTTGGTGTGGCAACGTCCATGGATACAGGATTGGCGCGAGCAATCGAACCAACCCTCTACGCTAGGTGGAGAGCCGGTAATCTGTTGCTACTCATGGCTGCATGCCTCGCAGTGCTGCTGACAAGATTCTTAACCCTTAGCCCGTTAACGAATTGACTTGCTGGATTACCACAATATCGTCGCATTGAATCGATTGCGTTAAGTGACCGTTATCCATGTTGACCAGCTTGGAAATCCGGCCGGCCCGTCCATACCCGAGATCAACGACGAGAGAGTTTGTGAGCAACGTTCCACCGATTACGGGCAAGCGCCCCAATCCAACCGATATCTACGTCGGCAGCCGTGTCCGACTGCGTCGGAAGATGCTCGGCCTCAGCCAAGAGAAGCTTGGGGACAAGCTTGGCATCACCTTTCAGCAAATACAGAAGTACGAGAAGGGCACCAACCGCGTCGGGGCGAGCAGGCTGCAAGCGATGGCGTCCGCGCTCGAAGTGCCGATCGCTTACTTCTTTCCCGATTCGACGCCCGGGGCCGATGGCGTCGGCATGCAGGAAGAGGGCGCCGCCTTCATGATGGACCTGATGTCGAGCGCGGAGGGGCTTGAGCTCAGCCGCGCTTTCGTGCGCATCCGCAGCTCCAAGGTGCGGCGAAAGGTTGTTGAGTTGGTGCGCGCGCTGGCGGACGATCATCCAACCTGAGTAGACGCCGAGAGCGCGTCCCGGGGCAACCGGGCTTGGTGGGGGGACGGTGGCATCGAGGCCTTGACGTTCGGCGAAGGGGTGGGGCAACAGTCGTCCCTGATCGCTAGGCCTATCTGCCGAGCCATTTAGAACCCGCATCTGCCGCAAGGGCCTTCCATGTCACGTCGCAGCTACCTGTTCACGTCCGAATCCGTATCCGAAGGCCACCCGGACAAGATCTGCGACCGCATTTCCGATGCCGTGGTCGACGCGCATCTCAGCGCATTTCCCGAGGCGCGCGTCGGTTGCGAGACGCTCGCCACGACAAACCGAGTCGTCATCGCCGGCGAGGTGCGCGGATCGGACAGCGTCGACGCCAAGGCGGTCGAGCAGCTGGCGCGCGACGCCATCCGCGAGATCGGCTACGAGCAGGACGGCTTTCACTGGCGGCACGCGAAGGTCGAGGTGCTGCTGCATGAGCAGTCCGCCGATATCGCGCAGGGCGTTGACAGCCGCGACAACAAGGATGAAGGCGCGGGCGATCAGGGCCTGATGTTCGGCTACGCCTGCCGTGAGACGCCGGAGCTGATGCCGGCCCCGATCCTCTACGCCCACAAGATCCTCCGGCTGATGGCGGAGGCGCGCCGCTCGAAGCGCGAGCCGGCCTTTGGGCCAGACGCCAAGTCGCAGGTGACCGTCGCTTATCAGGACGGCGTTCCGACCGGCGCCGCCTCCATCGTGGTGTCCACCCAGCATGTCGACGAGGCGCTCGAGTCGGAGGACATCAGGCGCATCGTGGAGCCCTACGTACGGGAGGCGCTGCCGGAGAGCTGGATCAACGGCGACACCGTCTGGCACGTCAACCCGACCGGAAAATTCGTCATCGGCGGCCCCGACGGCGATTGCGGCCTCACCGGGCGGAAAATCATCGTCGACACCTATGGGGGCGCGGCGCCGCATGGGGGCGGCGCCTTTTCCGGCAAGGACCCGACAAAGGTCGACCGATCCGCGGCCTACGCGGCCCGTTACCTCGCCAAGAACGTCGTGGCCGGCGGCTTTGCCGACCGCTGCACCATCCAGATCGCCTACGCGATCGGCGTGTCGCGGCCGCTGTCCATCTATGTCGACCTGCATGACACCGGCCGCGTTGACGAGCGCGATCTGGAGGCGGCGCTGACCGAAGCCATGGACCTGTCACCGCGCGGAATTCGCCAGCACCTCGGGCTGAACCGGCCGATCTACGCGCGCACGGCGGCTTATGGCCATTTCGGCCGCGCGCCGGAGGAGGATGGCGGGTTCTCCTGGGAGCGCACCGACCTCGTCGACGCCATCGAGAACGCGCTCTAGCCGGCCATCCATGCAGCCCCGCGGCGGCTCGTTCTTCGGCCGGCGCAAGGGCAAGACGCTGAAGGCGACCCAACGGGTTGCGCTGGATAGGGCGTTTCCCGCGCTCCGTCTCGATCTGACGGCGCCGGCGCCCGCCCGGCTCGCCGCTTTGTTCCCCATCGCCGTTGACGAAGTCCGGCTGGAGATCGGCTTCGGCGGCGGCGAGCACCTCCTGCACGAGGCGCGCTGCTTTCCCGAAACCGGGGTCATCGGTGTCGAGCCGTTCCAGAACGGCTTGGCGAAGGCCGTCGCGGCGATCGCGCAAGAGAGCCTTACCAACATCCGGCTGTTCGATCAGGACGCCACGCTGCTCCTCGATTGGTTGCCGCCGGATTCCTTGAGCCGGATCGATCTCCTCTATCCCGACCCATGGCCGAAGCTGCGTCACTGGAAGCGGCGCTTCGTCCAAGCGGAGAACATCGCCCGAATCGTCCGGGTTCTCCGCGCCGGCGGTTCGTTCCGCTTCGCCAGCGACGTGGAAGCCTACCTGAAATGGGCCTGGCGCGAGGTCGGGCGCGACGGCCGCCTCTTGCCGACAGCGGACGGCATCGAGGCGTGCCGGCAGGCATGGCCGGGCTGGCCGGGAACGCGTTACGAGGCGAAGGCGGTCGCGGAAGGCCGGCGGCCGGCTTACCTGGAGTTTCGCAAGCTCGGCTAGCTATCCAATCGGCGATCCGATCCGTGACCGCCGCGCTGCAGCGTGATACGAAGGGCGGAAGCTCGGAGCAGCGCTATGACGATCACCGCACGACTGCCGCGTAAGCTCACCCTGGATACGTTCCTCGCCTTCTACGCGACGCGTCCGGATGAGGAGCAATGGCAGCTGGTTGACGAAGTCGCGATCTTGATGACGCCACCCTTTCTCACGCATCAACGAGTAGCGGGAAACCTTCAGCGGCTGCTCAATGCTGCTCTCGAGACCCACGCGCCGCACCTCTACGCGGAACAGCGCATCGGAATCGAACTGCCGCAGTTCAACCACTACCGGCCCGAGCCGGACGTGGCCGTCATGATCTGGAGATCGCGCCGCGCCGTCGCTACGTCGACCGCTTCTATCTCGTCGACCTGAAACGCGACTTCTATCGCGCACACGGCCATAACCGCGCCATCCTGCTGGTCAGCCAGGACCGGCAGGAGCTGGAGCTGGACATCAGGAGTGCGGACGGTTGGACTTCCGACACGCTAAGCGGCCCGCAGGCGCTGCTGACCCTTCCCGATTTTGGCCTGACTTGCCGCCTTCACGAGATTTATAAGAACACGCCGGTCGGACCGCTTTGATCCAAGCGCGGCCGCTCGATGGCTGGCGGGATACAGCCAACCGCGCGGCTTCGCGGCGGACGCCCCGCCTTTCCCCTCATGCCGGCGCGCTGAGCAGATCCGCTGGAGTGAGACTCACGATGCGGCCGAAGCCGGCGACGAGGTGGCCGGCAGCGATGTGGAACCGGTAAAGCGAGAAATCGGCGAAACCGGCGTATCGCGCCGCTTCAGGGTGCGCCGCAAGGTAGCGGGCGCTTAGCTCGGCATCGTCGTCGCCGATGAGCCGTCCGGTCAGCGTCAGGCGCACCGCTGTCATCTCCTCGTCCTCCGGGTCCGGCGCGCGCACGTAAAGCAGCGAAGCGCGCGGGTCTCTCGCGATGTTTCGGCTGTGCATGGCGAGATTGGAAAGGAGCAGCAACGGCGAGCCGTCAGCGGCGGGCGCGGTGGTGACATACGACGCGAACGGCGCGCCGTTTTCCAATAGAGTGGCGAGCGCACCCGTCCCGACATCGTGGACGAGACTGCGCGCGAGCGCTTCATCAGAGGCGGAATCGGCGGACATTCCGGCCCTCCTCACCATGGCACGGAAACAATTGCCACATTCTGTTCGCATTCTGTTACGAGACGTATGGAGTCCGACGGCATCGCCGACGGAGATCTGAAAGGAATATTGGTCATGGCGACCATCGCTCTGGTCGACGACGACCGCAACATCCTGACCTCCGTGTCCATGACGCTTGAGACGGAAGGCTACCGCGTCCAGACCTATAATGACGGCAGCTCGGCGCTCGACGGCCTGGCGCAGAATCCGCCCGACCTCGCCATCTTCGACATCAAGATGCCGCGCATGGACGGCATGGAGCTGTTGCGCAAGCTGCGCCAGAGTTCCGATCTGCCGGTGATCTTCCTCACGTCCAAGGACGATGAGATCGACGAATTGTTCGGGCTCAAGATGGGCGCCGACGACTTCATCAAGAAACCGTTCTCGCAGCGGCTTCTCGTCGAGCGCGTCAAGGCGGTCCTGCGCCGCTTCCAGCCGCGCGACGGCAGCGC
>JACCSN010000193.1 GCA_013812985.1 Hyphomicrobiales bacterium
CCCCACATAAGCGCGAAGGCGGCGTTCCCCGCCACCAGCATGGACCCGGAGAACCGTGAGCCGAGTTCAAGGAAGGCTGTCGTATAGATACCATAGGACAGCGCGCCCCATACGAACACGAAAGGCCATTGCCAGAAGGCGCCGATGACGGCGGGCAGGAGGAGGGAACCGAGCCCGGACAAGGCGGCGCAAGCGATCAGAACGGATCGGGGCCTCCAGCGTTCGGCCACGAATCCGATCGGGATTTGCAGCGCTATGTTGCCGGCGATCATGACGGCCAGCAGAGCCGATATGCCGACTTCGTCGATGCCGTAGGCCAATCCGTAGACGGGGAAAAGCGACAGGGCGACCTGCTCGAAGGCCGCCATGACAATGACCGCGACAAGCAGCACCGGCGCATGCGACAGGAAGGAGCGGAGCGAAGTGGTGTCCCCCTCGCGATCGGTCGGCGGCAGGCGGGGCAATATGGCCGCCAGGCAGATCGTGCAGGCGAGGAACGCGCCGATCCCGACCAGGTAGGGCGGCCAGCCATGGGTGCCGACGAGCATCAGGCTGAACGGGCCGGCGGCGAACCCGGCCGAGATCGCCGTCGTGTAGATACCGACCACCCGGCCCCTGCGCTCCGGCGGCGCGAGCCCAATTAGCCAGACCTCGCTCAGCACATAAAGCGGCCCGATCACGACGCCGACCAGGAACCGCAAGGGGAACCAGGCGGCGAGGTTCTCCGTCCAGCCGATCAGCGCGAAGAGAAGGGCGGCGAAAAGGGCGCAGATCAGCGCCGTCGGCCCGGCGCCGAAGCGGCGCGACAGCAGCGGGATGAGCGGCGCCGATGCCATCAGGCCGCAGGGCGTCATGGCTGCCGATAGCCCGACCAGGATCGCCGGATTGCCCTGCCGCTCCAGGATGATGCTCAACAGCGGATAGCTCAGGCCCTGGGCGATGGCGAAGACGGAAACCGTCGCGATCACGCCCGCCACCGGCCCCCAAGGAACCTGCGAACCGCTTGTCCCAGCCGCGTGCGCTGTTATCCGCCTATCCATGCGCCCAGAAGATCGACGCGCGAACAAAAAGCAAGCTGCCGCGGCTGCACCGCCTGCCTGGCCGCATTTCGGCAAGGAGACCTTAGTGTTGCACCGGCTGATCGGAACCGGGGAATACGACAGCAAAAGTCGTCCCCTGGGCGTCCTCAGGGCCGCCGATGATGAGCTTCCCGTCAAGTTGCTGCACGAGACTCGCCACGACCTTCATGCCGAGGCTGCGGACGGCGCCCGCGTCGAAGTCGGCTGGCAATCCGCCGCCTTCGTCCGAAACCGAAAGCCGGTATTCGCCGGATTCGGATCGACCGAAGAAGACCGTGATGCGACCTTCGCCATGCTTGACGGCGTTGGTAACAAGCTCGTTGACAATCAGTCCCAGGGCGACGATCCGCTCGATCGGCAGCTCCGCTTCGATGCTGTCCACCACGACATCGCTGCGCTCGGGCGACAATGTGCGTGACAGATCCTCACACAAGCGCTGCAAGTAACCTCTGCACTCCGCGCCCTCGACGCTCTCGCTCATAAAGATATGCCGATGCACCTGGGCGACGGCGGAGACGCGATTGGCGGCATGCGCGAGTTCGTTGGATGCTTCGGCGTTGCCGGTCGAGCGACTCTGAAGCCGCAGCAATCCCGAGATGATCTGCAAGCTGTTCATCACCCGGTGGTCGATCTCCTTGGCCATCAATTCGGCGCGGCGAAGGGCAGTTTCCTTGTGGTCGATCTCGCGCGACAGATCGCCGATGGCGCGGCGCGCCGCGATGCGCAGCTCCATCTGGTCCATCACCATGCTGGCCAAGTGCTTCAATTGCTCGATCTGCCGTTCGGTGACGGCGCGGGGCTCCCGGTCGATGACGCAGAGTGTGCCCAGATTGAAACCGTCATGCGTGCGCAAGGGAACGCCGACATAGAATTGCAGCCCGAAATCGCCGGCGACGAGCGGATTGGCCAGCGAACGAACATCGCACTTCGCGTCGCTCAGGATCCAGGGTTCGGCTTGGCCGATCGCTGAAGCGCACAGACCCGGCTCTCGGCCGATCTGCTGCACGTCCAATCCCTGGTGGGATTTGAACCAGATACGATCGTGGTCGACGAGGCTGATGATGGAAATGGGGGTGGAAAACAGATCTGCCGCGATCGCGGTGATCCTGTCGAACGAGCCGTCGGGCGGCGTGTCGAGGATATCGTAGCGCCGCACCGCCGCCAGACGCGCGGCTTCAGCGTCACGCTCCCTTCCCGCGAGTGCTGACTCCACTTTCCATTTCCCCCGTTAGCGCCAGAGTTTCGCAGGCTCTACATAGGAGGGATTGGATTCTGCGCAATGGCGGGTGAGGTAAGCTGGCCGGTCGGCGCGACCGGGTTGAGCCGCTAGCCGCTCTGTGGTGTTGATGGTCTCTCGCCGAAATTCATAGAGCGACGTTCGTGGACACAGCGAAGTGGGATTTCTGGGTCGACCGCGGCGGCACCTTCACCGACGTGGTGGCGCGCGATCCGGAAGGCCGGCTCCAGGCCATGAAGCTCCTGTCGGAGAACCCGGAAGCCTACCGCGACGCGGCCGTGGAAGCGATCCGCCGGTTCCTGCGCGTTCCGCCCGGAGCGCCGGTTCCGGCGGAGCAAATCGGCGCGGTCAAGATGGGCACGACGGTGGCCACCAACGCGCTCCTGGAGCGCAAGGGCGAGCGCACCGCCCTCCTCATCACCCGCGGCTTCCGCGATGCATTGCGGATCGGCTACCAGGCGCGCCCGGATATTTTCGCCAAGAACATCGTCCTGCCGGAGCTCCTCTATTCCCGCGTCGACGAGATCTCCGAACGGGTCCGCGCCGACGGCATGATCGAGGCGGCTATCGACGAAGCGGAAGTCCGCCGCATCCTGGCGAACATCCGCGAAGACGGCTACCGATCGCTGGCCATCGTCTTCATGCATGCCTGGAAGTATCCGGCGCACGAGGCAGTCGCGGCCCGGATTGCCCGCGCCATGGATTTCAGCCAAGTCTCCGTCAGCCACGAAGTGTCGCCACTGGTGAAGCTGGTCGGCCGCGGCGACACCACGGTGGTCGACGCCTACCTGACGCCGATCCTCCGCCGCTACGTCGAGGAGGTCGCGACCGATCTGGGGGTGGCCGATCCTTCGAGGCTCGCGTCGCGAGCACCTCAGGATGAAAGCGGTGGAGAGAGCTTCCCGCATGACGAGGTGCGAGCGCGCGGCGCGAGCCGTGAACCATCGAGGCAAGCGCGGGATACGCCCCGCCTCATGTTCATGATGTCGTCCGGCGGGCTCACCGCCGCGCATCTCTTCCAGGGCAAGGACGCCATCCTGTCCGGCCCGGCCGGCGGCGTTGTCGGAGCGGTGGAGACGGCCAAGATGGCCGGCTTCCGCCGCGTCATCGGCTTCGACATGGGCGGCACCTCCACCGACGTCTCCCACTATGACGGCGAGCTGGAGCGCGCCTTCGAGACGGAGGTGGGGGGGGTGAGGATGCGCGCGCCGATGATGCGCATCCACACCGTGGCGGCGGGCGGCGGCTCCATCCTGTTCCACGAGGCAGGGCGCTTCCGCGTCGGCCCGCAATCGGCCGGCGCCAATCCGGGTCCCGCCTGCTACCGCCGCGGCGGCCCGCTCACCGTCACCGACGCCAATGTCATGGTGGGAAAGCTTCTCCCAGAGCACTTTCCGGCTATCTTTGGCTCGGCCGGCGACGAGCCTCTCGACGCCGAAATCGTCCGCGTGAAATTCGATGCCCTAGCCGCCGAGATCGGCGTTGCGGACGGCAGGTCGCGCGCCCCGGAGGAGGTCGCCGCCGGCTTTCTCGAGGTGGCCGTAGAGAACATGGCCAACGCCGTGCAGAAAATCTCGGTGGCGCGCGGCTACGACGTCACGAAATACGCGCTCAGCTGCTTCGGCGGCGCCGGCGGCCAGCACGCTTGTATGATCGCCGACCGGCTCGGCA
>JACCSN010000196.1 GCA_013812985.1 Hyphomicrobiales bacterium
AGGCGCGCGCCGGCGACCTCTCTTACGGCCGCAAGCGGGCGCTGGAGATCGCGACCACGCTCGCCCTCGACCCGGAAATGCTGCTCCTCGACGAGCCGATGGCCGGCATGGGCCATGAGGATATCGATCGCACCTCCGCGCTGATCAGGCGGGTCTCGGAGAACCGCACCATTCTCATGGTCGAGCACAACCTTTCGGTGGTCGCGGATCTGTCCGACACGATCACCGTCCTGACGCGCGGCGCCGTGCTCGCCGAAGGCGATTACGAGGCCGTCTCAAAGGACCCGCGCGTGGTCGAAGCCTATATCGGAGCCGGACATGGCTGAGCGCGGCGCCGCGGCGGCGGCGACGATGGCCGGAACCGCGCCGGCGCCCGGCTTGGCGGAAGCGCCGCTTCTCGCGGTGCGCGGTCTGGAGGCCTGGTACGGCGAGAGCCACGTCCTGCACGGCATCGATTTCGACGTGCGGCCGGGGGAGGTGGTGACGCTGCTCGGCCGCAACGGGGCCGGCAAGACGACGACCATGAAGTCGATCATCGGCATCATGACCAAGCGCAGGGGTTCCGTGCGCTTCAACGGCCGCGAGACGATCACGCTGCCATCGCGCGCCATCGCGCGGCTCGGCATCGGCTATGTGCCCGAGGAACGCGGCATCTTCGCGAGCCTGAGCGTCGAGGAGAACCTGCTCCTGCCGCCGAAGGTGAAGCCCGGCGGGCTGTCGCTCGACGACATCTACGAACTGTTCCCGAACCTTCGCGAGCGGCTGAAGAGCCAGGGGACGAAGCTGTCGGGCGGCGAGCAGCAGATGCTGGCGATCGGCCGCATCCTGCGCACCGGCGCGCGCCTCCTCCTCCTCGACGAGCCGACCGAAGGCCTGGCGCCCGTCATCGTGCAGCAGATCGGACGGACGATCCGGCGGCTGAAGTCGCAAGGCTTCACGATCATCCTGGTGGAGCAGAATTTCCGCTTCGCCGCGACCGTCGCCGACCGGCATTACGTGGTGGAAACGGGACGGGTGATCGATATGATCCCGAACGATGCGATCGACGCCAATATCGACAAGCTGCACGCCTATCTCGGCGTATGATATGGATCGAACAAGTCCGCGACATCCAAGGACCAATAGGGAGAAGTAGACGATGCGTTTGAAACGAATTCTGACCATGGCCGCCGCGGCGGGCCTCCTCGCCGGCGCGGCTCACGCCCAGACGGCGGTCAAGATCGGCGTCCTCAACGACCGGTCGGGCGTCTACGCCGACCTCTCCGGCGAAGGCTCGGTGGTCGCCGCCCGCATGGCGGCCGAGGATTTCGGCGCGGAAGCGAAGGGGATCACGGTCGAGGTGGTTTCGGCCGATCATCAGAACAAGCCGGATATCGGCTCCAATATCGCCCGCCAGTGGTATGACACCGAAAACGTCGACGTCATCGTCGACGTGCCGACCTCGTCGGTGGCGCTGGCGGTGAACGAAATCACCCGCGAGAAGAACAAGGTGTTCCTGAATTCCGGGGCGGCGTCCTCCGACCTCACCGGCAAGGCCTGCTCGCCCAACACCATCCATTGGACCTACGACACCTACGCGCTCGCCCAGGGCACCGGCGGCGCCATGGTGGCGCAAGGCGGCGACAGCTGGTTCTTCATCACCGCCGACTACGCCTTCGGCCATGCGCTGGAACGCGACACGACCGCGCTCGTTCAGGCGGCCGGCGGCCAGATCCTGGGCTCGGTGCGGCATCCGTTCCCGGGCTCCGACTTTTCGTCCTTCCTGCTGCAGGCGCAGGCGTCGGGCGCCAAGGTCATCGGCATGGCCAATGCCGGCGGCGACACCATCAACACGGTGAAGCAGGCGGCGGAATTCGGCATCACGCAGGGCGGCCAGTCGCTCGCCGCGCTGCTCCTCTTCATCACTGACGTGCGCTCGCTCGGCCTGGCGACGGCGCAGGGGCTGATCATGACGGAGGCGTTCTACTGGGACATCAACGACCAGACGCGGGAGTTCTCGCGGCGCTTCGCCGAGAAGCACGGCGGGGCGCAGCCGACCATGGTTCAGGCCGGCGTCTATTCCTCCGTCCTGCACTACCTCAAGGCGGTCGAGGCCACCGGCGGCAAGGATCCAGCGGCGGTGATGGCGAAGATGAAGGAGATGCCGACCGACGATCCGGCCTTCGGCCAGGGCACGGTGCGCGAGGATGGGCGCAAGATGCACGACATGTACCTCTTCCGCGTCAAGTCGCCGGACCAGTCCAAGGGCGAATGGGACCTCTACGAGCAGCTCGCGGTCATTCCCGCCGAGCAGGCCTTCCGGCCGCTCGCGGATAGCGAGTGCCCGCTCGTCAAGAAGGGATGATTGGGCGCGCCTGACCGCAAGAAAAAGCGGCGCCGGCTGCAAAAGCCCGGCGCCGCTCACGCAAGAGGTCGCGAGCCATGTTCGAGCTTCTGGGCATCCCGCCGCAAGCGCTGTTCGGCCAGCTCCTGCTCGGCCTCATCAACGGCGCGTTCTACGCCATTTTGAGCCTCGGCCTGGCGGTCATCTTCGGCCTCCTGAACATCATCAACTTCACGCACGGCGCGCAGTACATGATGGGCGCATTCGTCACCTGGATGCTGCTGCACTATTTCGGCATCGGCTATTGGTGGGCGCTGCTCCTGGCGCCGCTCGCCGTCGGAGTCACCGGAGTCCTGATCCAGCGGTTCCTGCTGCGGCCGCTGCACCATCTGGATCACCTCTACGGCCTGCTGCTCACCTTCGGCCTCGCCCTCATCATCACCGGCCTCTTCCGCAACTATTTCGGCGTTTCCGGCCTGCCGTATCAGGCGCCGGCCCTCCTGTCCGGCGGCAACAATCTCGGCTTCATGTACCTGCCGAACTCGCGCGCCTGGGTCATCGTCGCCTCGCTTGTGGTCTGTTTCGGCACCTGGTTCATGATCGAGCGGACCCGGCTCGGGGCGTATCTGAGGGCCGCGACCGAGAACCCGACCCTGGTCCAGGCTTTCGGCATCAATGTGCCGCTCCTGATCACGCTCACCTACGGTTTCGGCGTGGCCTTGGCGGCCTTCGCCGGCGTGCTCGCGGCGCCGATCTATTCGGTGAACCCCAATATGGGCTCCGACCTCATCATCGTGGTCTTCGCGGTCGTGGTGATCGGCGGCATGGGCTCGATCCTCGGCGCCATCCTCACCGGCTTCGGTCTCGGCGTAATCGAGGGCCTGACCAAGGTGTTCTATCCCGAAGCCTCGGCCACGATCATCTTCATCATCATGGCGCTCGTGCTGCTCGTGAAGCCGGCGGGCCTGTTCGGGAGGACCGCCTGACATGGCGATCACCACCACGACCGGCGACGCCGCTCCGCGGAATGCCACCGCGCCGACGCCGGACCATGCGCTCGGCATGCCGGCCCATCACAAGCTGATCTTCGTCGCGCTGGTCGCCTTCGTCGCCGTCGGGCCGTTCTTCATCTACCCGGTCTTCCTGATGAACGTCCTGTGCTTCGCCCTGTTCGCCTCGGCGTTCAATTTGCTCCTCGGCTTCGGCGGCCTGCTGTCCTTCGGCCATGCGGCCTTCTTCGGCATGGCGAGCTATGTCTCGGCGCATGCAGCGAAGGTCTGGGGGCTGACGCCCGAGCTGGCGATCCTCGCCGGCACGGCTGCTGCCTGCGTCCTCGGCGTCGTCTTCGGCGCGCTCGCCATCCGCCGCGCCGGCATCTATTTCGCCATGGTGACGCTCGCCTTCGCGCAGATGGTCTATTTCTTCTCCCTCCAGGCGCCCTTCACAGGGGGCGAGGACGGCATCCAGGCGGTGCCGCAGGGGGCGCTGTTCGGCGTCATCCATCTGAGCGATCCGATGGCGCTCTACGCGCTCGTGGCGATCATCTTCCTCGGCGGAATGGCGCTCATCTATCGGATCATCCATTCGCCGTTCGGGCAGGTGCTGAAGGCGATCCGGGACAACGAGCCGCGCGCCGTCTCGCTCGGCTACCGCGTCTATCAATACAAGCTCACCGTCTTCGTGCTGTCGGCGACGCTCACCGGGCTTGCCGGCGCGACGAAGGCGATCGTCTTCCAGCTCGCCTCGCTCACCGACGTGCGCTGGGAGATGTCGGGCGAGGTGGTGCTGATGACGATCCTCGGCGGCATCGGCACGATCTTCGGGCCGATGATCGGCGCGGCGATCGTGATCGGCATGCAGAACTACCTGGCCGAGTTCGGCGCCTGGGTGACGGTCATCCAGGGCGTCGTGTTCGTGATCTGCGTCCTCCTGTTCCGCAAAGGCATCGTAGGCGTCATCGGAAGCTGGGCGCGCAAGCCGCTCTGAGAGCCGTCCCGAAACTCTTAACGTCATCCTCAGAGCCTGTGAGGCTACTGCGCCATCCACCCCTCATCCTGAGGCGCCCGCGCAGCGGGCCTCGAAGGATCGGATGCGAGGCTCCCTCTGGACCCTCGTGGTTCGAGGCTCGCTCCGCACGCACCTCACCATGAGGGTGTTGAGGAACTTCACGCTTTATCAGCCTTGGCGGCCTCGGCTCCTGATCGCGGCGTCCTGCTGCTGAGGCTTTCCGACCGGCTTGCGGAACGGCGTTCGGCAAGCGACACTCCCGGCGGATGGGCGGCTCGATCTCGGGAGAGCCGGGCCTGCTTGGGAGGGACACATGATAACCGTATCACCATCGATGCAGGCGCTGTTGAGCCTGTCGCAGCGCTCGTCGCTGTCACGCCGGCGCGTTCTCGCGGGCGCCGCGGCCGCGACCGGATTGGCGGCGATCGGGATGCCGCGCACGGCGCATGCCGCCACGACGATGACCTGGATCGGCTGGCAGGGCTACGAGACGCCGATCCTGGCCGGCACGTTCCTCAAGGACAACGACATCGATTTCCAGCCGACCTTCATCTCGTCGAACGAGGAGATCATCACCAAGCTGCAGGCCGGCGGCATCGGTCGCACCGACCTCATCACCATGTATTTCGGCTACCTGCCGCTGATGGCGGAAGCCGGCCTGCTCGAGCCGCTCGATCCCAAGAAGGTCGCGCAGTTCGGCGACCTCATCCCGCAATTCACCTCGCAGGATGCCATTCGTTACAACGGCGAGCTCTATGGCGTCCCGTGGAACTGGGGCACGCTGCCCCTGATGTACGATCCGGCCGTGGTGACCACCGCGCCGACCAGCTGGTTCGACATCACGAAGCCCGAGTATAAGGGCAAGGTCGCCATGGTCGACGACCCGCTCGGCAACCTGCTGGTCTGGGGAACGGCAGTGACCGGCAAGCCGGTCGGCACGATCCTGACCAAGGCGGAAATCGTCCAGGTCATCGACAAGCTGATCGACATCAAGAAGAACCATGCGCGCGCCTTCTTCGCTACCTACGGCGACATGGCCGACGCTTTCGCCCGCAACGAGGTGACGGTGAGCGCCATCGGCTGGGAGGCCGTGGCGGTCTGGGCCAAGCAGAAGGGCAAGACCATCGCGTTCACCATCCCGAAGGAGGGCACAGGCATGTTCATGGATTGCCTCTGCCTGCCGAAGGACTGCCCCAATCCGGAGCTTGCCTACCAGATGATCAACCACATCATCTCGGTGGACCCGCAGAAACTTTTCGCGACGGAGCAGAGCGCCGGGATCACCAACCTCCAGGCCGTGCCGACGCTGCCGGCGGAGCTCAGGGAGT
>JACCSN010000209.1 GCA_013812985.1 Hyphomicrobiales bacterium
ACCGCTACGTCGTGGAGGAGCTGAAGCGCAAGGGCGCCATCTTCGTCGAGGAGCTCGACGAGATCCCGGAAACCGGCAGCCCGGTCGTCTTCTCCGCCCACGGCGTGCCGAAGAGCATTCCGGCCGCTGCGTCCGCGCGCAACCTGTTCTTTCTCGATGCGACCTGCCCGCTGGTTTCCAAGGTGCACAAGGAAGCCATTCTGCACCACCGGCGCGGCCGCGAGATCGCGCTTGTCGGCCATGCCGGGCATCCGGAGGTGGAGGGGACGATCGGCCAGCTGCCGCCCGGCTCCATCGTGCTGGTGGAGACGGTGGACGACGTGGAAACTCTCCAGCCGCGCGACCCGGACAATCTGGCTTGGATCACGCAGACGACGTTGTCGGTCGACGACGCCGCCCTCATCACCAACGCCCTGCAGACGCGTTTCCCGAACATCGTCGGGCCGCATCGCGACGACATCTGCTACGCGACGACGAACCGCCAGGAGGCGGTCAAGCAGGTCGCCCCGACGGTCGACCGGATGATCGTCGTCGGCGCGCCGAACTCGTCGAACTCCCAGCGGCTCCGCGAAGTCGCCGAGCGGGCCGGGTGCCCGAAGGCGGTGCTGGTGCAGCGCGCCGCGGAAATCGTCTGGGCGGACCTCGACGGAATCGAGCGGATCGGCGTCACGGCGGGGGCATCGGCGCCGGAAGTCCTGGTCGAGGAGGTCATCGACGCGCTTGCCGCGCGCTTCGAGATCACCGTTGAGATCGTCCGCACCGCCCAGGAAACGCTGGTCTTCAGCCTGCCGAAGCCGCTCAGGGAAGCCGCGGCTTGACGCCAGCCGAGCGCTGATATGGCGGTCTATACGGACATCGCCGATGGCGATCTCGAGGAGTTCCTGAAGGCCTACGACCTCGGCGCGCTACTCGCCTTCAAGGGCATCGCCGAAGGCGTCGAGAACTCCAACTTCCTGCTGCGCACCGAAGCCGGCAACTTCATCCTGACGCTCTACGAGAAGCGCGTCGCGGAAGCCGATCTGCCGTTCTTCCTGGGTCTGATGCAGCATCTGGCCGGGCGCGGCGTCAGCTGCCCGCTGCCGGTCAAGGCGCGTGACGGCGTCGCGCTCCGTCGCATCGCCGGCCGCCCCGCTGCGATCATCTCGTTCCTGGAAGGCGTATGGGTGCGCCGCCCGCAGATATCGCATTGCGCGGCGGTCGGGCAGGCGGTTGCCGATATGCACCGGGCAGGTGGGGATTTCCCGCTCCGGCGGGTGAATGCGCTGTCGCTCGACGGGTGGCCCGCGCTTTTCGAGATGTCGCGGTCGCGGGCCGATACGGTGCAGCCGGGGCTGGCCGGCTTGGTGGAAGCTGAGCTCGAGGAGCTCCGCCGGGCATGGCCGGTCGACCTTCCAACCGGCGTGATCCACGCCGATCTCTTCCCCGACAACGTGTTCTTCCTGAAGGAGCGGCTGTCCGGCCTGATCGATTTCTATTTCGCTTGCAACGACCTCCTGGCCTATGACCTCGCCATCTGCCTGAATGCGTGGTGCTTCGAGGCGAACGGGGAGTTCAACGTGACCAAGGGGCGAACGCTGATCCAGGCCTACCAAAGCGTGCGGCCGCTCCAGCCGGCCGAGCGCGACGCGCTGCCGGTGCTGGCGCGCGGCGCAGCCCTGCGCTTCCTGCTGACGCGTCTCTACGACTGGTTGACGGTCCCGGCGGGCGCGCTCGTCACGCCGAAGGACCCGCTCGAATATCTGCGCAAGCTGCGCTTCCACCAGCGGGCGCGGAACGCGGCCGATTACGGGGCGTCGTCGTGAGCGAATCAGGCGGGCGGGTGGTGATCCACACCGACGGCGCCTGTTCCGGCAATCCCGGACCGGGCGGCTGGGGCGCCATTCTGGAGATGGCCGGCGGCGCTAAGGAGCTGTTCGGCGGCGAGCCGCAGACCACCAACAATCGGATGGAGCTGATCGCCGCCATCGAGGCGCTTTCCGCGCTCACTCGTCCCGCAGCGGTCGAGCTTCACACCGATTCGCAATATCTCCGGCAAGGGATCACGCAATGGATCCGCAATTGGAAACGGAACGGCTGGAAGACCTCCGATCGCAAGCCCGTCAAGAACGTCGACCTCTGGCAACGCCTCGACGCGCTGATCGCCGGCCACAAGGTGGATTGGCGCTGGGTCCGCGGGCATGCCGGCCATGACCTGAACGAGCGCGCCGACGCGCTCGCCCGGCAGGGGATGGCGCCGTTCCTGGCGGGTAGACGACGGGCGTCATGAACCATTTGAGCCGGCCGCAGCTAGTGCTATCGCAAACGCATGCACCCGTGAGCGTGGTTCACCTGAGATCACCTGTCATCCCGGTTCGGCCGACAGGCCGAGACCGGGACCCATAACCACCGACGCAAGGAACGGCTGTTGCGACGCTGATGAATTCATCTGCGCGCTTCGGCCCTTATGGATCCCGGTCTTGCCGCTGACGCGGCAAACCGGGATGACAAAGCGCGGGCGTGATGGAATGCGATTGGAGATCGCCCTAGAGCTGCGCCAGGATCTGCGCAGCCGCGCTCACCGTCGCCTGGCCGGGCACGTCCTCGACGGCAATCGACGTCACGACCGCGTCCTCGACGATCATGGCGAAGCGCTTGGACCTCATGCCCAAACCGCGCGCTGTCGCATCCGTGGAGAGCCCGGCCTTCTGAACGAACTCGGCATTGCCGTCCGAAACGAACAGGATCCGGTCCTTGGCGCCGCTCGCCTCGGCCCAGGCGTCCATGACCCAGGCATCGTTGGTGGAGAGCACGACGATCTCGTCGACGCCTTTCTCCAGGATGGCGTCCCGGTTCTCGATGAACCCGGGCAAGTGGTTGCGATGGCACGTCGGCGTGAAAGCGCCGGGCATGCCGACGACCACGATCTTCCGGTCAGCGAAGATATCGCCGATCGCCTTCTTCTCGGGCCCGCTTTCGCCCAGCACGAATAGGCTTGCGTCGGGAATCCGGTCGCCAACGGCCAGCATCAGTCACTCCTGCAAATAAGAGGTTGGATCGTATAGTTCGGCTCACCGAATCGTTACGGATTCCTCGATCGCCTCCCCGCCGGCTACCGCTACAAAGCGGAATTCCTGCCCGCTGACTTCGGAACCACGGGGCCGCCCGGCAAGCGGCAGCCGGAACCGGGCGATGCCGCCCGCCCGCGAGATGAGCTTCGGCTGGCCGAGGTTCCAGCCCGGCGGCGGTTCGGCGAACAGATCGGCGTAGGATGTGTCGGGCATAAGGATGTCGATGAGGAGCGCATCCGCCTCGATTTCGATCTCCGCGACAGCGAAGCGGCCGGGCTCGGGCGCTTTCGGTACGCGTGGCAGGTAGCCCGCGATTCTTGCTTTGCTGAGCGGGTCCGGCGGGAGCCAAGGTGAGAGCGTCACTTCGGAATCGGTCTGGGTCGGAATGCAGATTTCCCGGCAGACACCGAAGCTCGCATCCACACGAAGGGTCACCGGCTCGCCGGGATTCACCGCCGTCACGGCGAGCGGGAAGACAACCTCGTCCCGGTAGATGAGCGACACGCTGGCGCCGTCGTCGTAGCGCTCCGGCGCGGGATAGAGCACCTCCACGCCGGCGACATTGTCGGAGGCGGAGAAATCGAACACAGGCGGTAGCCCCGCTTCGCCGGGATTGCGCCAATAGGTGTACCAGCCCGGCTCCAGCAGGATCTCGACGCCGCCCTGGATGCGACCTTGCTCCGGCTCGGATAGAAGCAATCTGAGCTGCGAGCGGTCAGCATTCGACCAATCGGATCGCGCCGCGAGCGCTCCGGTCGGAGCCGCCAGCCCGAAAATGACCACGCCGCGGATGAGAGTTGCGGTCACACCTTCGGGACATAGATACTCAGAGATCGGGACCATGCGGGGGGGCTCCTGCATCCAGGTCGCAGGATGCTTGTCGCGGCTATCTAACATTGGCACGGGTTGGTAGCATCAGCCATGGGAACGCGCACACAGCTGAAGAGCTTCCTCGACGGTCACCTCCTGATCGCCATGCCGAGCATGGCCGACCAACGGTTCGCCCGTTCCGTCGTGTATATCTGCGCGCATTCCTCCGACGGCGCCATGGGCATCGTCATCAACAAGTTGGCAGACCAGGTGAGCTTCCGCGACCTCCTCGTCCAGCTCGAGATCGTGCAGGCGCGCAACGAGCCGCACCTTCCGGCCCGCGTCGACCGAGTCCGCGTTCATCGGGGCGGCCCGGTGGAGACCGGACGCGGCTTCGTGCTGCATTCCGCCGATTTCTTCCTCGACAACGCCACGCTGCCGATCGCCGACGGCGTGTGCCTGACGGCGACGCTGGAAGTCCTCAGGGCCATCTCGGAGGGGCGCGGGCCGGACAACGCGCTGCTGGCGCTCGGCTATGCCGGCTGGGCGCCGGGCCAGCTTGAGTCCGAAATCCAGTCGAATGGGTGGCTGCACAGCCAAGCCGATCCGGCGCTCATCTTCGATGACGATATCGGGAGGAAATACGATCGGGCGCTCGCCAAGATCGGCGTGGAGCCGGCGATGCTGTCCATGGAAGCCGGGCACGCTTGAGGGCTGCGCCGTAGCCCGGATGCAGCGAAGCGAAATCCGGGGACAACCCCTGCCCGTCAAAGCCCATCCGGAGACAAAGTATCAAGCTTAGGAGCGCACTTTCTCACTTGCCGGACGACCAGATCCCGGATTGCGCTTCGCCCATGCGGGCTACGTCCCCCGCCGTCAGCTCGCCCTGGCGACCGCAGGGCGGCGGCGCATCATCTGTTGGACCATTTGCGCCGTCATTGGCTTGCCGTAGAAGAAGCCCTGGACGTATTCGCAGCCGCATTCCACCAGCTCCGCCACCTCGGCCTCCGTCTCCGCCCCTTCGGCGACCACCTCCATGCCAAGCTCATGCGCCAGCGAGACAATCGCGCGCAGTATGACGGACCGGGAGGGCGAGCCGTTCGGCCGCACAAAGGATTTGTCGATCTTGATCGTGTCGAAGGGAAAGAGCTGCAAATAGGCGAGAGCGGAATACCCGGCGCCGAAATCGTCGAGAGCGAGGCCGGCGCCGAGTTCGCGGATGCGTCCCAGGACCTTCGCGGCATATTGTGGATTCTGCATCACCATGGACTCGGTGATTTCCAGCTTCAGCGTTTCGGGCGCCACGCCGGTGCGGGCGAGAACGGCTTTCACGTCGTTGATGAGGTCGTGGCGGAGGAGCTGCCGGCTGGAGACGTTGATCGACACGAACGGCAGCGACGTGCTGGTCGTCGCGGCCTGCCAGGACGCCAGCTCGCGGGCGGCGCGCTCCAGCACGTAGAGCCCAAGCTGCACGATCTGGCCGCTTTCTTCCGCCGCGCCGATGAACTCGGATGGCGCGATGCGCCCGTGGAGGGGGTGCTCCCACCGCGTCAGCGCCTCAAATCCGGCGACACTGTTGTCGGCCAGGCGGATCACCGGCTGGTAGACGATCTCCAGTGAGCCGCCTTCCATGGCTTTTTCAAGCTCGGCCTCGAGGTCGAGCCGGCGGCTGCGCATCCCGAAGGTCGATTCGTAGAACTGGACGTAATCCCCGCCGAAGCGCTTGGCCTGGTACACGGCGGCTTCGGCGTGGCGGAGGTGCTCCTCTGCGGTGTGGTCGCCAAGCGGCGGAGCGATTCCGATCGACGCGGTGAGGAACACGTCCGTGTCGCCGACGGAGATCGGCGCCTTCAGGCTGCGCGCGAGCTCGTCGGCAAGCTGGGCGATGGTCTCCTGATCGGTCTCGGAGAGCACGAGCACGGCGAAGGAATCCCCTTCCATGCGGGCCAGCCCATCCTGCGGCCTGAGCAGGCGGCTCATGCGACGCGACAGCGCCAGCAGCACCGAATCGCCGACCGAGTAACTGAAATCGGAGTTGACCCGCTTGAAGTTGTCGAGATCGAGGACCAGGACCGTCGGCGCGGTCACCCGCTCAGCGCGGCTGCGCACCAGCGCGGTTTCCAACCGGTCGAGGAAGATCTGCCGGTTGGGGAGGCCGGTCAGGTTGTCGTGGATCGAATCGTGCAGAAGCCGCTCCTCGCCGAGTTTTGCGTCGGTGATGTCGGCGATCGTGCCTGAGCAGCGCATCACCTCTCCGTCCGAGCCGACGATCGGCCGCGCCTTCAACGCGAACCAGAGATGATGCCCGTCCTCAGCCCGCATGCGGAAAGCCATGTTGATGCGCCCGCGGCGCTGGTTCACCACCGCGTCGAGGACCGCGCGGAACAGTTCGCGCTCGCTTGGGTGAATCAGGCCGAGCCAGTTGCGCGCCGGCCCGGCGAGCGCGCCCTTCTTGAAGCCGAGCGCCTGCTCGACCTCGCGCCCCGTCTCGATACGGTCGCGGGCGGTGTCCCAGTCCCAGATCGAGTGGCCGGCGCCCACCAGCGCCAGCGCCTTCTGTTCGGCGTCGCTGATGAGGCCTTGCGCCAGCGCCCCGCCGGCGAAGGCATGCTGCATGATGGTGAAGGCGATCAGCATGACGACGAGCACCAGGCCGCCGGCAAGCGCCGGGTGGACGACCGGGTGGCTGATGCGCCCGGTGACCGCGAGCCCGGCCGCCGCCACCCAGAACACCAGGATCAGCCAGGTCGGGATCAGCATGATCGCCCGGTCGAAGCCGCGGATCGAGAAATACAGGACGACGCCCAGCCCGACCGCCGCGGTCAGCCCGAGCGAAATCCGCGCGGCGCCGGCCGCGACGCTCGGATCGACGGCGATGATGCCGGCCAGCACCGCGAGGCCGAGCAGCCACAATACGGCGAAATGGCTGTAGCGGACGTGCCAGCGGTGCAGATGCAGGTAGGTGTAGAGGAAGATGAGAAGCGCGCCCGCCAGGACGACTTCGGTGCCGGCGCGCCAAGTCTCGACATTGCCGGCGGTGCTCTGAAAAACGCGGCTCCAAAAGCCGAAATCGATCGAGATGTAGGCCAGCACGGCCCAGGCGAGCGCGGCGGTCGCGGGAAACATCGCAGTCCCCTTGACCACGAAGAGCACGCTCAGGAACAGCGCCAGCAGCCCGGCGATCCCCAGCACCACGCCGCGATAGAGCGTATAGCTGTTGACCATGTCCTCATAGGCGTCCGGCTGCCAGAGCTGGATCTCGGGGAGCGCCGGATTGCTGAGCTCCCCCACGAAAGTGACGACCGCGCCCGGGTCGAGCGTGATGCGGAAGATGTCGGCTCCGCTGCTTGCAAGTCGCTCCGGCGCGAAGCCCTCGCTGGGCGTGACGGTGCGGATGCGCTCCGAGCCGAGGTCGGGCCAGATCAGCCCCGATCCGACCAGCCGGTAATGCGGCGCGACGAGCAGCCGGTCGATCTGCTCGTCCGACGGATTGGCGAGCGCGAAGACAGCCCAATCGGAGCTTCGCCCCGGACTTTCCGAGCGCACTTCGATGCGGCGCACGATGCCGTCCGCGCCCGGAGCGGTGGAGACCTGTATGCGTTCAGCCTGATTGGAATAGAGCTCGACGGCGCCGCCGAGATCGACTGTCCGTGCGTCGATCGGCAGGGAAACCGCCTCTATGGCCACCGCTTCGCCGGCGAGGAAGAGGGCGGCCACGCCGAGGAGAACGCGCGTGAAAATCTGTCCGGCGCGCAACGCGCAACCTCCGCGGATGGTCGAGGAATCAGTAAAGCTGACCGCCGCCCGCCACAAGCCGGCAAATCAGGCGCAAGGACGCGCTCTTGCTGGCGCGCGAAACCTGCCTCGATCAGCGCAGGGGATCGTCGGCAAGCAGTGCGAAGACCACGTGGTCCTGCCAGCGCCCGTTGATGCAGACGAGACCTCGGGCCAGGCCTTCGCGGCGGAAGCCGACCTTCTCCAGGAGCCGCATCGAAGCGCCGTTATGCGGCAGGCATGCCGCCTCGAGCCGGTGGAGGCGCAAGGTCGCGAATGCGAACGGCGCCAGCGCTCTCACCGCCCGGGTCATATGCCCTCGGCCGGCATGCTGCTCGCCCATCCAATAACCGACGGTCGCGGTCTGCGTCATGCCCCGCGTGACGTTGGAGAGGGTGATGCCGCCGAGGAGCCTGTAATCCGCCTGCCGGAAGATGAAGAACGGGTAGGCGTGATCCTCGCGCACTTCCAGCTGATACCGGCGGATTCGCCTTCGGAAAGCCGTCCGCGTCAGATCGTCGGCCGGCCAGGTCGGCTCCCAAGGCGTCAGAAATATGCGGCTCTCGGCGCGCAGTTCCGTCCATGCCGGGTAATCGGCGAGGCTTGGCGTCCTCAGGAACAGGTTCTCCCCTGAAATGACAGGGGTCTCAGACGGCGTGCTCGGGCGCAGGAACGCCATCTTGCTCACCGGCTCGCGACCGCGAGCGCGGCGGGCGGTTTCATCGTCACGTCGCCGAGGCGCGGCAAGCATCCGTCGGGCCCGATCGCCGCCAGCGTCGGGGCGCTCCGCACCGCCAGGTTGGCGAGCGTGGCGACCTCCGCCGCCGTGACGGCGTCCACCTTTGCCACCATCTCGTCCAGCCCCAGGGGCCGGCCGTGAACAAGGATATGCCGCGCCATCTGACCGGCCCGGCCGACCGGGCTCTCTAAGGTCATCAGAAGGCCGGACCTGAGCTGCGCCTTGGCGCGCCCGAGCTCGGCCTCCGTGACCCCGTCGGTCATCTTCCGCAATTCGTCCGCGATCACCGGCAAGAGCTCGGGAATATCGTCTTCGGAGGTCGCCGCCTGAATGCCGAAAAGGCCGGCATCCGCGAAGGGCCAATAGAAGGAATAGATGGAATAGCAGAGCCCGCGGTTCTCGCGCACTTCCTGGAAGAGACGCGAAGCCATGCCGCCGCCGAGGATGGCCGAGAACAGGTGCGCGGCGACGAATTGGCTGTCATGGAAGGCCGGCGCTTCCATCCCGATCAGGATCTGCGCCTCCTGCACGGGGCGCGCTTCGGTCCGTTCTCCACCGCGATAGAACGCGGCTTCGGGCGCGGCGGGTGAATGGCTCGGAAGCGCGGCAAGGTGCTCTTCGGCGAGCCGCACGACAGCGTCGTGATCGAGGTTTCCCGCCACGGCCAGAACCGTCCGCGGGCCGCAATATTGATTGCGGAGAAAGGCCCTGAGCTCGCCCGTCGTATGGGAGCGGATCGATTCCGGCGTGCCAAGGATGGAGCGCCCGATCGCCTGGCCCGGAAACGCGGCTTCCTGGAAGATCTCGAACACCCAATCTTCCGGCACGTCCTGCGCGGCGCCGATTTCCTGGATGATGACGTGCTGCTCGCGGGCGAGCTCGTCGGGGTCGAGGAGCGGATCGGTCACGATATCGCCGAGCACGTCGAGGCCGAGCGCGAGATCCTCCTTGAGCACCCGCAGGTAGTAGCTCGTGTGATCGACGCTGGTCTCGGCGTTCATCTCGCCGCCGACAGCCTCCACCGCTTCGGCGATGTCGCGGGCGTTGCGGCGATGCGTGCCTTTGAAGGCCATATGCTCCAGGAGATGCGAGATCCCGTGCTCGCTCTCGGCTTCGGAGCGCGCGCCGGCGCCGACCCACAGGCCCAGCGCGACGCTTTCCAGATGCGGCATGGCATGCGTGGCGACAGTCAGGCCGTTGCTGATCCGGGTGACCTCGACCGCAGCGCTCAAAGTGACACCCGCTCGGCGCGCGTATGCGCCTCGATCGCGTTCTCGATTGCGTCGAGGTCAGCCGGCAGCACCTGGTAAACCTCCTCGCGCTCCATGATCCCCCTGGCCCAGTCCGGCAGCTCCGGCCGGATGCCGCAGGCCGCTTGCACCGCGTCCGGGAATTTCGCCGGGTGCGCGGTGGCCAGGGTGACCATCGGCGTCGCGCCGAGATGCCGCTCCGCCACGCCGACCGCGACGGCGCCGTGCGGGTCGAGGAGGATGCCCGTGCGCTCCAGCGTCCGGGCGATCGTGGCCGCGGTTTCCGTCTCATCGGACGATCCGGACGAGAACAGCGGCCCGAGAGACTCGCGCGCCACCTCGGCGAGGGTGAAAGCGCCGGACTGGCCGAGCCCGGCCATGTGCTGCCGGACGGCCCCGCCGTCCCGCTGTTCCGCCTCGAAGAGCAGCCGCTCGAAATTGGAGGAGATCTGGATGTCCATGGAAGGGGAGGAGGTGGCGCTCACGCCACGCAGCTCGTAACGGCCGCTGGAGAAGGCCCGGTGGAGAATATCGTTGACGTTGGTTGCGATGACCAGCTTCTCGATCGGCAGCCCCATCCGGTGCGCCACGTAGCCGGCGAAGACGTTGCCGAAGTTGCCGGTGGGCACGGTGAAGGAGACGCGTCGATGCGGCGCTCCGAGCGCGACCGCCGCGGTGAAATAATAGACGACCTGGGCGACGATGCGGCCCCAATTGATGGAATTCACGCCGGACAGCCGCACCCTGTCGCGGAACCGAAAGTCGTTGAACATCGCCTTCACCAGCGCCTGGGCGTCATCGAATGTGCCTTGGATCGCGATTGCCTGGACGTTCTGCTCCCGCGCCGTCGTCATCTGACGCCGCTGGACGGGTGACACCCGGCCGTCAGGAAACAGGATGGCGATATCGACACGCCGCCGTCCCCGGAAAGCCTCGATCGCCGCGCCACCGGTGTCGCCGGAGGTCGCGCCGACGATCGTCGCCCGCTCGCCCGTCTCCAGGAGCACATGGTCCATGAGGCGGGCCAGGAACTGCATGGCCACATCCTTGAAGGCAAGCGTCGGCCCGTGGAAAAGCTCCAGGAGGAAATGATTGGGGGCGATCTGCGCCAGCGGCGCCACCGCCTCGTGGCGGAATGTAGCATAGGCCTCTTCGAGCATCCGACGCAGCGCGGCCGGCGCGATCTCACCGCCGGTGAAGCGGCTGACGACCTGGAACGCAACGTCCGCATAGGAGCGGCCGGCGAGATCGGCGATCTCGGCAGGGGCCATCCGCGGCCAGCTTTCAGGGACGTACAGGCCGCCATCCCTGGCGAGCCCCGCCAGCACGACGTCACGGAATCCGAGCGCCGGAGCTTCGCCGCGGGTCGAGACGTAACGCAATTGGCTCCACTCCCCGGTCTTGAAAGGCGCGCACCCTAATGCCCGGCAAGGCCGCCCGCAAGCGAGCGAAGCACGCGGGCGAATGCTCCGAAGCGGGCCGCCGGCCAGAGGCGGGAAACGGCTCGCGACGCCACGAACCGTGGGAACACCTGAGCTTGCGGCGGGTTATCGCGCAGGGGTCTACATCAGAGGTTTTTGAGACATGGCGAGCAGAAAATTTCTTCGCGGGACGGCTGCGTTCCTTGTGATTGCGTCGATGAGCGTTCCGTCTTCCGCGAGCTTCGCCGCGGATTTCGCCACGGCCGTCCAGACCGTCCTGATGGGGCAGAAGGACGGCCCGATCACCGAGCTGGATGATGCCAAGAAGACCGAGATGGTCGCCTGCGTGACCGAGGTGCTGGCCGACGCGCCGGCGGCGGCGCGGCGTTATGTCGAGGAGGCCGAGGGCTTCGACCAGACGGAAGACCGTTTCGGCGAGCTCGTCATGGCAAATCAGGCCGAATACAAGCAGAAGATCACTTCGGAATGCGGTGAGATCGCGCTTTAGAAGCGAGGAGGCTGACATGGCCAAAGCACCGAGCGGCGGCGACGCGTCTGGCGGGAGCGGGGCTACGCGCCCGGCCGCCGGTGATGACGCCCCGCCCGGCGCGCCCGGCACTGGCGAGAATGTCTGCCCGGAATGCAACGGCAGTGGCCGACTGGACAGTCGGCCCTGCCCGAATTGCGACGGTACCGGCAAGGTGATCGAAGGCATCGGCGGCGGCTGAACGCCGCGATGACTTGCTGTCGCGCTTAAGCCGATTTAAGTCCGCGCCCATGCTCATCATTTTCGACTGCGACGGCGTGCTCGTCGATTCCGAGGTTCTGTCCGCGCGCGTGGACGCCGAGTTCCTTCGCGAAATTGGTTACGAAATCACACCTGAGGAGCTGGCGCATCGTTTCGCCGGTGTGACGACCGAGCGCATTTTCGAGATCGCCGGCGAGGAAATCGCCCGCGCCGTTCCTGACGATCTCGTGCGCCGTTGCGAGGACGAAACCGACCGTCGGCTGGGACGGGAGGTCGAGGCCATCGCCGGCGTGCATGACATGCTGGACCAACTCGACGACCCCCGCTGCATCTGCTCCAATTCCCGGGCCGAGCGCCTGAAGATCACTTTGTCCCGAGTCGATCTATGGGATCGGTTTCGACCCTATGTGTACTCCGCCCGTGATGTGGCCGAAGGCCGCGGCAAGCCGGCCCCCGACGTTTTCCTCTACGCCGCCGGAGAGTTTCAGACCGAGCCGGCCGATTCCATCGTGATCGAGGATTCGGTCGCCGGAGTGACCGGAGCGGCGGCGGCGGGCATGCGGGTCATCGGCTTCACCGGCGCCTCGCATACCTGGCCCGGACATGCGGAAGCCCTGATGGATGCCGGTGCGTTGACGGTCGTGCGGCGGCTTGCCGACGTGCCGGGGACGATCGAGGCGCTCCGCCAATGGCGGCCGGACCAGGTCTAGAGGGGCGCGCCGCCCCTCTCGTCTTAACGCTGGAGTTGGATGGGAACGCCTTCGCGTGCCTCGACGCGCTCCGCCGCCGCTTCTTTCCGCCGGATCGGAACCTCGTGCCAGCCCATGTGACGCTGTTTCATCAGCTTCCGGGCGACCGCGCCCGCGATATCAAGGCGCTTCTCAAGGTGATGGCCGATAAGCGCCGGCCAATCGAGGTCGCGGTGGCGGAGGTGAAGGGCCTGGATCGCGGGGTGGCCGACTTCCTGCGCTCCGCCGGCCTCAGCGCCTTGCGCGACGAGCTTGCCGCGGAATGGGGGCCGTGGCTCAGCGAACAGGATCGGGCGGGCTTCCGGCCGCATGTCACGGTCCAGAACAAGGTCGATGCGGCGGAAGCGCGGCGCACGCAAGCTTTGGTCGCGGCGGAGCTCCGGCTGCGAGCGGTGACCGGCATCGGGCTGCATCTCTGGCGCTACCGGGCCGGGCCTTGGGAGCATGTTCAGCTGTTCCGCTTCCGGTAAGGTTGAGATCGGGCATGTCCCAGAGCTTCTCAACGCTCGGCTTAGCGCTTATTGAGCCGATGTCTTCCGCGCTGTTCCGCTTGCAGGCCGCGGATGCGGGCTGGGTTTGCCGCCTAGGTCTGGCGGCATGAACCCCCGAGCGTCTAGCGGACGATTGAAGAACGTGGTTAAATTTCCCATGGCTGTTGCAAGCGAGGCGAAGATGCGAACCCTGTTGAATGCGGCGTTTGCCGGACTGCTTCTGGCTTTCGCGATTGGAACGGCATCGGCGCAGGACGCTCCGGCCGGTGCGATCCTGACCATCACCGACGGCGAAGAGAGCGTCGAATTCGATCGCGATAAGCTGGGCGCGATGAAGCAGGAGGTGGTCGAGACGAGCGTCCCCTGGCTGGACGACGACGCCGATTCCAAATGGCCGAGGGGGGTCGCCAGATTTTCCGGGCCGACTTTCACCGACATCCTGAACAAGGTCGGCTTCGCCGGCGAGACCGTGACCGCCACTGCCGCCGACGGCTATTCCATCGAGATCCCGCGAGCGCGGCTGACCGGTGACGGCGCGATCCTGGCGACAGGCGTCAATGACGCGCCGCTCCCGGCGGACAAGGCGCCGCACTGGATCGTATTTCCCTATGACCAAGGTCCTGAGATCAACGACGAGGATCACGAATCCTGGTCGGTTTGGAAGGTGACGACGCTCACGGTGAAGTAGGCAGGCGCGCTCCGCCGCCCCGCGGCCTTATCGGCCCGGAAGGATGCAGGCCCGTTGAGGCTCCGAATTCGAAGCGCCTCAGGACAAGGGTGCGGGGCGCCTCGCGGCGCTTGAATTTTGCGATCTGCGATCGCGATCAGACGGCAGTGAAGCGCTTAGCAAAGCGCCCCGCGCGGAGGAGAGGCTTGCTCCGCGCCGCTCCGGGACTTTTACCTTTCCCGAGACGGCCCCTCTTTCAGGAGCTGCTTCGCGCCAGGTTTTCTAGCGTAAAGCGGCGCGGCTTGGACCCCCGCGACGGCTTGCCGGGCGTGACTCCGGCTTCCGTTACAGGCTCCGCATCGCCCCGCCCCGTCGATCACGCCGGCCGACGCCCTCT